>JAJXYZ010000009.1 GCA_021780305.1 bacterium
CATTTTTTTGATCAATCGTACCAAACCATAGATGATAAAGTTCAGTCTTAACACCTAGTTTCTTCGCCATAGCGAATAATTGCGTAAAATAAAATTGTTGTTCAGCGCCGACACAATAAATAACCTTATCAGGGTGCCAATTATCTTCACGGTACAAAATTGTCGCCAAGTCAGTCGTGGCATAAAGCGCCGCACCATTACTTTTTTGGACCAAAAGAGGCACATCAAATCCATAATCATCTAGCGGTACAATGATCGAATTGTCGTCATTTTTAATCGCCACTTGACTGTCGAGTAGTTTTTGAACTGCTTCTTTACCGCGTGGCGCAAAAAAAGCCTCGCCCATCTCATAGTCAGTCGATATTTTAAGCCGAGCCATGACATTGTGAATATGTTCCAGCGAAATTTTGTTAAATCTAGCACTGTAGTCAATTGCTGTTTGATCGCCATTTTCGAGCTTTATTAGCCACTGCTGAACCTCATCAGCCAGCTCAGTTTCGCCCCGTTCTTTTTCGTCCTTTAAGGCCTTTTTGGTCTGAATATAGACGCGACCAAGTTCATAAACACCGTCATTTTCTAATGCATCCTCACTGCTATATCGCAAAAATCCCGTCACCCAAATACCAAATGGTGCACCGTAATCACCTAAGTGATTGTCGGTAATTACTTTCCATCCCGTGGCTTCCATTAATTGCTTAACCGCCCAGCCTTGATTGCCCGGACGAAGATGGCCGACACTATACGGCTTTGCCATATTTGGACTTGGATACTCAACAACGACGGTTTTGCCGGCACCATCAGTATTTGACCCGTAGGTGTCACTCCAGGTTGCCTGTAGCGATTCTTCCAATATGCTAGCTGGAACGCGCAAATTTATAAAACCAGGCCCAGCCACTTCAACTGACGAAAGGTTACCGATTTTTGTTAGCTCCTTGGCAATCTTTTCCGCAATCACTCGCGGACTCAGGCCAACTTTATTAGCAATCTCAAGTGCCACGTTGGTTGCAAAATCACCAAAGCTTGGATTAGGTCGCGTTAAATGAACCTCAGTCTCGACTGAAAATAAATCTTTTACAATTTGTGAGATTCTTGACTCCATTAGCTAAATTATACCAGTCATCCCCTAAAACCGGTACCACTGGACGAGCTATGGAGTCTTATCTGATATATTTCGCCAAAAATCACGTATAATTACTAGTGAATGCAATATATTTATTCCAGTCATCCGACCCTCGACGCGGCCACCGCCTTAGCCACTAATATCACGACACATCTTCGATACGGCAAAAGAGTTTTATGGCTACTATCGGGTGGATCGAGCATTGATGTCGCCATTAAAGCACAGGCTTTGATACCAACGGATACCGATTTAACAAATTTATATGTTAGCCTAACCGATGAACGATTCGGTGAGCTAAACCACGCCGACGAAAATTGGAGCCAACTGATTGCCGCTGGTCTTAACCTACCGGGCGCCCATCTTTATCGTCCGCTACTTGGCAAAGATATCGACTCGACGACCCAGTTTTTTAACAACTGGTTAGGCGAACAATTTAGCGCCGCCGATTACAAAATTGGTATTTTTGGTATTGGTACAGATAGCCACACGGCCGGTATCAAACCGGGCTCGGAACCAGTCGATTTGCAGGATTATGCCTACTTTTTTACTGGCGTCGATTTTGAACGAATTACAATCAGCAGCCTGGCTATCAAAAGACTAGATGAAGTCATCATCCAAGCCTCAGGCGCTGACAAGTTTGATACCCTCAATCAACTACTACACGACGATTATCCCGTCCATACTCGACCTGCTCAAATCCTTAAATCTGTTAAATTAGCTAGCTTATATACCGACCAAAAAATAGAGGAGAAAAAGTAATGAAAATAGCAATCGCTGGCCTAGGCCGCATGGGCGGACAAATTGCCCAAAAACTAGCCGAAAACGGACATATAGTCATCGCCCACAACCGCAGCCATGAGCCAATTGATGAGGCTGTAACACACGGCGCCATTGCCGCCTACGATAAGCAAGATGTCATAAATAACTTTGATGGCGAACCAGTCATTTTATGGATTATGTTACCAGCAGAAATTATCGATGCTCAACTTGATAGTTGGCTAGACATCCTGCCGGCCGGCAGCGTCGTTATTGATGGCGGAAACAGTGATTACAGAGGCGATGCCGCTCGAGCCGAGCGTGCGAAAGCAAAAAATGTTGCCATGCTAGATATCGGCACCAGTGGTGGCGTTTGGGGAATTACAAACGGCTTCTCGATGATGGTCGGCGGTGATGAGTCGGCTTATCAAACCGTCAAACCAGCCCTCGACACGTTGTCGCAGCCAAATGGCGGTCATCGTTATTTTGGAGCCAGCGGTAGCGGCCATTACGTCAAGATGGTTCATAACGCGATTGAATATGGCATGATGGAATCGCTAGCTGAAGGCTACCAAATGCTAAAAGAAGGTCCATATCGTGATCTAAATCTCGCCGAAGCTGGTGACGTTTGGCAACAAAGCAGTGTCGTCACCTCTTGGCTAAACGATTTATCGCGCCAAGCGCTCCATGAGAATCCCGAACTAAGTGGTATTAGCGGCGTCGTTGCCGAATCTGGTGAAGCCAGGTGGACCCTCGAGACCGCTCAACAACTGAATATTGAGCTGCCAGCGATCCAGGCGGCTTTTGATGTCCGACTTGCCTCACAAACCGGCAAAACCAACTTTGCAACCAAATTGCTCGCTGCCATGCGTAATAAATTTGGCGGTCACGATATTAACGGCCAGCAGTAACCTATTTAGATTTGTCTTTAATCGCTTGCATAAAACCGACGAACAACGGATGCGCTGCAAATGGACGCGACTTAAATTCTGGGTGGGCCTGAGTTGCGACAAAAAAGCTTGCTTTTGGTGCTTCGACAAATTCAACCAATTTGCCATCAGGTGAAGTTCCACTTACTACCAAACCGCCATCTTCAATTTGTTTGATAAATTTTTTATTCACTTCGTAACGATGCCTGTGACGCTCAACAATATTGGTTTTACCGTATAGTTTCGAAACAGCCGATTCGGCTTTTAGTTTAGCTGGGTAATCGCCTAAGCGGAGGGTGCCACCAGTCGACTCTTTACCAGCCTGACCATCCATCAAATAAATAACATCTTCGGGTGTGTCAATTTGAAACTCGGTACTATTAGCGGCACTAAGGCCAGCTCGCCGAGCGGCTGCAATAACAGCGACCTGCAATCCTAAGCATAATCCCAAATAAGGCTTGTTATGCGACAAAGCGTAATCAGCCGCGGCAATCTTGCCCTCAATCCCCCGTGGCCCAAAACCACCCGGTATCAATAACCCGTCAACACTATCGAAATCAACTGGTTGAGCTAGCTCAGCATTAATCCACTTAATTTTTAAACCAACGCCAACCTGCCAAGCGGCCGCTTTTAGCGCTTCAAGTACCGAAATATAGGTGTCTTCATTATCCATATACTTGGCGACGAGTCCGACCGTGATATTTTCGGCATAATTAGCGGATTGACTAGCGATAATTTCAGACCATTTTGATAGATCGGCTTCTTTCTTATTACCAGTAAACCGCACCAAGACGTCATAAATCCCGCTTTTTGCGATCGTTAGTGGAACTCGGTAAACCGTATCAACATTTGGTAGCAATACGACTGAATCACGCGCCACACCACTAAACTGACTGATTTTATTGCCAATTGATTCAGGTGCCGGGTCATCAGTGCGCACGCCAACACAATCCGGTACTATACCAAAACCACGCAAATCATTTAAAGCATTTTGAGCCGGCTTTGTTTTAAACTCTTTACTTGTCCCGATAAATGGTACGTAAACGACATGAACATACAGACAGTTTTCACGACCAACTCGTCCGGCAAACTCACGAATTGCTTCGATAAAACTTAGGCCTTCATAGTCACCAACCGTACCCCCAATCTCGACAATATGCACATCACTATCGCCTGCCGCCGACTGAATTGCGTTCTGAATGGCGCCAGTTAAATGTGGTACTAGCTGGACGGTATGTCCACCAAACTTGCCCGCCCGTTCGTCCGCGATCAAATCGGCTAATAGCTTGCCTGCCAATGTAGCACTTTTTTGAGTAACTTCGATACCTAAAAATCGTTCATAATGGCCCAAATCCAAATCAGTCTCAGCGCCGTCTTTCGTGACAAAACACTCACCGTGTTCTTTTGGATTCAAAAGACCCGCATCAACATTAAGATACGGGTCACATTTTTGAATCGAAACGGACATGCCTTTAGCTTGCAAGATAGCCCCTATGCTAGCGGCTGTTATACCCTTACCTACCCCAGAGAGCACACCCCCAGTTACAAATATATATTTCTGTTTTTTACCCATGACAGTTTTATCTTCCATGGGATTTCATTATAACACGCATTCTGGCCGTACGCTATATGTAGGATGTTGTGCTATTTGCACTACACTACATGGAGCGTGTAAGGCTTAAATTATATTATCGCCAATTATATCTTCAGGTTGTGAACCAGATTTGTAGATGCGCAAGTTATCGCCGCTAGTTTGCCATTCAGTCTGAACGCGCCGTAGTATCTCCCAGGAGCGCAACACTTCTTGGCTGCCAGTAAATAAGCTTTTACGAGATTTAATCCCATCAACTATCACTTGCTCGTAAGCATCCGGCAAATCAGCATCTTCGGGGTAACTAAACTTCAATAACTGACGTTCAAATTCACGGTCGTAACCGGGCTTCTTGATAAAAAGTTCCATTTCGACGCCTTCATCGGGCTGGATTTTAAACTTAATACAGTTACTTTGAGCTTCGTGACTCTTACGCAAGTGTACTCGAATTTCGGTCGTTTTCTGCCCAAGACCCTTACCGGTTGTCAGAATCAAGGGCACGCCCTTCCACTCCTTAGCGGTTGAGTGCAATTGAAGCGACACAAATGTTTCCGTCAGACTGGCTTGATTATTAACCTCATCACGGTAGCTATCATACTGTCCGCGTATCGCAAGCTCAGGGTTGGCAATTTCAATTTGCTCAAGAGCATCAAGACGCATATCGGGTAATTTAGACCATTCAAAATCTTCAGGAATGTCCATCAGCGCCAGTGACAAGAGTTGCATTAAATGCCCCTGCACTAAATCTCTTAAGGCACCAGTCTGCTCGTAAAAGTGCGCCCGACCTTCGATACCAATCTCTTCTAGCGCTAAAACTTCAATTTTTTCAATAACTCCACCGTTCCAAATATGCGTAAATAAGGCATTACCGCCACGGAACGCAATGATATTTTGCGCCATTTCTTTAGCCAAATAATGATCAATTCGATAAACCTGATCGTCTGAAAAGTATCGTTCGGTGCGCTTAATTAAATCGACGGCTGATTCGTAATCCATGCCAAATGGCTTTTCGTACATAATTTTGACATTCGACGAGTTCAAGCCAACCTGCCCCATAAAGTCGACGATTTGCGTGGCCGATAGTGGCGGCACAGACAGATAAGCGATCACTTGCTCATCAGCTTCTAATGCTAGCCTGTCTTTTAACCTGATGTATTCGTTTTCATCCGCCAAATCCATCGTGAACATACTAAATTTGTCGATAATATCATCAACACTACCTAGGGATGACTCAAGCAGTTGCCTAATATCGGCTTCATGGCGCGAAACGCCAATAATTTCCAGGTTGTTAAAGTCCCCCGTCCGAATAATTCGGCTAATGGCTGGTAGTAATTTACGATGTCCAAGATCACCGGTAATACCGAATATAACTAGTTTTGTTTTCATACTTATTCCATTATACACTGCCGGTTTAGGGCCTACTATATTAGATATAGTAGTGAGTCTAGCTCTGCGTTATAAAAATGCGCCAGCCAAATGGCTAGCGCATTTTTATGGCGGAGAGAACAGGATTCGAACCTGCGATAACGTTGCCGCCATACACGCTTTCCAAGCGTGCGCCTTCAACCACTCGGCCATCTCTCCAAGCAACTATTATATTTTAACAGATGCAACCAAATCTGATATGGTTGTCATTTCCACTCCACAATTACTGTTGCGCGATAATTGATATCATTCCATAATAAGGGTGTGACGGAAATACCAACAAACACACCAGTTATCGAACTTCACAATCTTAAAAAGAGATTTGGCATTGGTGATGCCGAGCATTTTGCTTTAGATGGAATCGACCTGACGATTAATAGTGGCGAGTTTATCGCAATCATGGGCCCGAGTGGTTGCGGCAAGACCACCCTACTTAATATCTTGGGTCTGCTTGATCGATCGACCGACGGTGAATACAAATTAGACGGCCGTGAAATTAGCACTATAAGCGCCCGTCGCCAAGCTTACATTCGTAGTCATCAAATCGGCTTTATTTTTCAAAGCTTCAATCTTATCCCTCGGCTAAGCGTAATCGAGAACGTTGCCTTACCGCTAACCTATAAAGGAATTTTGCAAACCAAGCGGCTTAAAATCGCCAGTCGAATTTTACATAATTTTCATCTTGGCGAACGTGAATACTATATGCCTAGTCAGCTTTCTGGTGGCCAAACTCAGCGTGTCGCCATCGCCCGCGCACTAGTTAACGAGCCGTCGATTATCCTAGCCGATGAACCAACCGGTAACCTTGACTCACGCTCTAGCCACGTCATTATGGAAGAGCTGTCCGACCTTCATAAACGTGGCAACACAATCATAATGGTAACGCACAACCCACGCCTAACTAGCTACGCCAGCCGTGTTATTACCATGCTTGATGGCAAGATTAACACCGATACCAAGTCGGCTGACGACGAGACAATACCATTTACTGACATTACACCAACCGCTGTAAAAAAACGAAAAAAAGTAAAGTTAGTTCGCCCATGGACTAAGCGTCGCCACAAATCGAAAGCTACATTGGTCAGCTCGAATCGGAGGAAAAAATAATGCGCTTTCTGTTTATAAATCATCTGCAGAATGCGCGTCAATCACTGCGCAGTAACCGAATGCGTAGTTATTTAACGATGCTTGGCGTGACGATTGGTGTCGCTAGTATTACTATCATTTTGTCGCTTAGTTCTGGAGCCGGCAAAATCGTTGGCGATCAAATCGACTCGCTCGGTGGCAATATTACTATCATTAGACCAGGTTCGCCGCAGACGATGTCGACTAATTTATCGCAGATTAAACCGCAACGAAACTTCTCGGCCAGCAGTCTAACCGAATATGACCTTGGCGTCATAAAAGACATCAAGCACGTGGCAGCAGCGGCACCGATAATGATCATAAGCGGCACCATCAAAGCCGATAACACGGCGCCAAGCGACAGCTCAGTTGTCGCTACCACTCCCGAGCTTCAAACGATCAGCAATTTAAAGGTCCAAACCGGTCAATTTTTAGATTCAACAATTGATAAAAATACCGTCGTGATTGGACCGCAGTTAGCTATTAATATTTTTGGAACTGATCAGGCAATTGGCAAAAGTTTAACCGTTCACGGTAAAGCGCTGACAGTCATAGGCGTACTAAAGCGAGCAAACGATCCAATAAATTACAACTCCGTCGACTTCGATAATGCAGCCATCATCAACTTAGAAGTAGGCAAACAACTTGGTTTAGGTCAACCGCAAATTCAACAAATCGACGTTCGCAGCGATTCAGTAACCAACCTTTCTGGCGTAATCGTTGATCTCAATAAGGCCCTACTAATTAGTCATGGTGGCGAGAATAACTTTTCGGTCTTGAGTGGCGACCAGATTGCTCAACCGACTAGTCAGCTTTTCTTTGCGCTCGCTGGCGCCACCACTGCTATTGCTAGTATTTCATTACTGGTTGGCGGTATTGGCATTATGAACATCATGCTAGTCAACGTCGCCGAACGCACCCGTGAAATTGGTATACGCAAGGCACTTGGAGCCAACAACGGTGATATCGCTGCCCAATTTATGATTGAATCAATCGCCATCGGAATTGGCGGCGGTGTCAGTGGCTATATCCTTGGTTATGTCATCGCTTTTGCGATTAGCACATTTTTAACATTTCAACCCGCTATCAACTGGCAAATTGCCGCAATTGCCGGATTTATATCGATTGTCATGGGTACAGTTTTCGGATTGTATCCAGCTTTTAGGGCCTCACGTAAAGACCCGATTGAATCACTCCGCGAATATAGCTAGGCTAATTCGTGCTTTAATTTCTCGATCAAATAAACTGGCGTTGGGTCAACATTATTAAGAATCGAAACGTAAATACTAACAAAATCAGCTAGAATACTACCCCACAACATTTGTTCAATCAAACTTTCACCGGCCAAATTAATGGTCGTTGCTTTTGGGCGCATACCGCTAAGCAACCGATCGGATACCTCAAAACGTTTCAGAATTTGTGAATGTTCAAGATTGCTGACAAGGTCAAAAACGGCAAATGGCTTTTCGATTGGATGCGACGTCCAGCCTAAAAATTCGTTGTGATTAAACTCCGGATATTCATTCCAAAACGCCACATTTTTAGCATTCTCATTCCAACTAATCTTCCATTTGTAGGCCACTGGAGCCGTCAATGCTCCGCCATAAAAAACTGGCGTCTTACCAACCGCCAGCAGCGCTAGTTGCTTAGCATAATTGTCGTCAGTCTTAACTTCTTTGGCCCAGTTAGCACTTTCGGCCTGCAACCAATCAACTGTCGTCTTAATTTCATCCAGTTTGCTAATACTTAGAACATCAAAATTATTCAAAAGGCCGATTAAAGCACATAGGTTATAAATCACCGCCATACGGGGCTGCAAATCGCCCGGTAGCGCCACGTGTGCAATTTTATAGCTACTGGCGATATCAATTAACTGACCGCCCGAGGCCAAAATACCAAGTTGTGCATCACGACTCTCGGCTTGCTCCAAAGCACTCAGTGTTTCTTCGGTATTGCCTGAATAACTGCTGGCTATAAACAACGTATTACTGCCAACATAGGCTGGAATATCATAACCGCGCAAAATCTCAAAAGGTATTTTAAGCTCGGCTTTAAGCCATACTTTAACTAATGCTGCCGCCAATGCTGAACCACCCATACCAGCAATTACCACATTTTGAATTGTGCGCCCGTCATTTTCGCCATTCCAAATATTAACTTCGAAACCCGCCTGAAGACTCTCGTTTCCAGCCACCGACAAGGCGTCGGATGGGTCTCTATTTTTTATTAAATTCAAATCGTCAAGCATGTTTCCCACTCCCTACTAGTATTGCTCATCTATACATTTCTATGATACAGTATTTATTAAATAAGCATAACTATTAATATCGGGGGTGGGCATGGATATTGAGCCGCAAACAACAACCAAACCAATTAGTGACGACCAGGAATTGGCCAAGGTATTAGCCGGCGTTAGTCAACAAACTGATGATACCCTTCAGTTTGAAGAAACGCCATCGTCCATTCCAACCACCGCTCCAGCCGTCGTCGCCACACCAGAACCCGTTCAGCCCGCGCCGGTTATGCCGACGCCAACTGTCATGACTCCACCCGCACCGGCCAGCGACAGCCTCGAAGATATTAAAAAGAATGCCCTGATTGAACTACGACCACTGGTTGATAAGCTTGATATTAATCCTGAAGAAAAATTCGACACATACTTGCTATTAATCCGCAGCACTGATGACAAAGCCTTAATTGCGCCAGCTCACGCGGCCGCTCAAGCTATCACCGACGAAGCTCGACGCGCCCAAGCCCTGCTCGACATCATCAAAGAAATTGACTACCTGTCAAACAACCCTAGCGCCTAAATAAAAAGTAGCCCCCGTACATTACATACGGGGGACGTCGGGCTTTCCGACGATTTTTTTGATGGTTCAGGATTCAGGGGCGTCGACCACTTTCATGATGACGCCATGATCTCTGAGTACGAGCCTTAGCGTGCTAATGACACTAATCGATGCGTCGATTGTGTGATTTGCCTCTATAAGCTGGTTACGCAGAGCCGCCGCATCGTTGCCAGACCTTGACAACTTGTCGCGCAGATCAGCCTTTTCGCGCCTCCATCTTTCGACGGCAAGCTCATGAACTTCATTCAAGTTCTTGATCTTGGACTGAGCTGCCGCCAGATCTAGTCTTACAGCAGCCAATTCTGCCTCGACGTCGGCTTGTTGCCGCGCCGGTTCACCCCGAGTTGTTAGCTCGACAATGGTTTCTTGGGCTAGCCTTAGTTGCTCCACCAGAGCCCGGACATGACCTTCGGCAGTTGCAGCCAGTTCGAGAGCCGTCTCAACTTCCGATTCGTCGATCTGCTTGCGCTGCCGAGCATTGATCGAAAGCAGTGTAACGACTAGGGCCCAGAGTTCTTCGGGGCTTTCAAACATGCTGCTTTCAAGATCAGCATGTGTGAAGTCGGCGGCATCTGCCAGTCGAGCGGCAAATAGCTTGCCGCGCTCATCACGCTCCAGAACCAGGTCGCCGTCGCTCTCCGAGGCCTCAAAGACCTCTTCCAGCTCGTCGATCCGCTCGTGAGCGTAGGACTGTTTGGCTGATAATTCAAAGACCCACCGCAAAAGCGAGTCATTGCGGCCCGACGTCACACGACCACCGCGTGACGCAATAAAACCCAGTAACCGCCGTTTAGCACGGTTGCTAGCAGCCATTTCTCACCTCCATCAAAATACTCCCAACAATTTGTTGAGCATGTTTATTATAACATGTAATATCAAATAAATCAAAAGGTCGCTCAAATGGCGACCTTTTTGCTTAAATTCTTTACCCTACTACATCATCCCCATACCGCCACCGGCAGGGGTGACAGACTCTGGTTCAGGCACGTCAACGACCAACGCTCCCATCGTCGCAGCCGTTGAGGCAATCGAGACGGCGCTCTGTAACGCCTCTTTAGTCACCCGTGTTGGATCAATCACACCGGCTTTTTTAACATCGATTAGGCCAGCTTCAGGATGATTAACGTCAACCCCATAACCAGGCTCGCCAGCTTCAACTTGAGCAAGAAGCGCCTCACTATTAAGTCCCGCGTTAGCTGTAATTTGCAAAAATGGCTGTTTTAATGCATTTTTTAGAACTTGACGACCAGCCGCGACTGAATCGCCACCGTCGGTTTTAATCCCAGCTGCTAAATTAACTAGCGTGACACCACCACCTGGCACGA
>JAJXYZ010000013.1 GCA_021780305.1 bacterium
GTCCAGTCAGTTAGAATGCTGAGTAATCCAGGGATCCTAAGTCCATCTTCAACTTTTCCGTCCGCGGTGAAATGCCCACCAACAATATACGGTGCGTCCCGAGTAGTTGTTTGGACGGTTTCAAGCGCGGCAAACTTACGCGGTTGTGATACTGCCAGGTATTGTGTCTGTAAGTGCCCAAGGGCAGCTTCGACTGCTATCAGTACAAATGAAGCAATTACTAGACGTAGCATGATAGTATGGACGGCGGTTTGGTCATTACCGCTGGGACGATAGCGCCATACATAAAAAGCATAAATGCCCAAAACGCACAGAATTGTTGCCATATAATAACCGACTACAGAGTGGCTAGTCATAAAAAAAGCGGTCTTGGTAAGGAGTGCGCCCAGAGGGTTGGTACTGACGACTTTACCATTAACGACATCGAGCATGCCAGGGTTTTGCATCCAAGCGTTACCAAGTGTTATCGCTAGGGCTGAGCCTAATGAGCCAAGTGCTACGGGTAGTCCAATTAACCAGTGCCTCCATCCCTTAATCTTGCCCCAGGTTGTAACGTAAAAAGCTAAAAAGACCGACTCGATCATAAAGGCGTAACCTTCCCATCCGAAAGCTAGTCCCATAATTGATCCACCAAATTTGATTAAATTGCCCCAGACTAGTGCCATTTGTAGTGAAATGACTGTTCCTGATGCTACACCTGCTACGACAAGTATAATTGACGCGATTGATAACCGTCTGGCATGTTCCAGTATGAGTGGGTCTTTGCGGCGTATTCCTAGGTGTTCAATAAGCAGTATTACTAGCGGTAGTCCAACGCCCAGCATGGCAAAAATGATGTGGAATCCTAGACTGTCGGCCATTAGTGTACGGGCAATAGTAACGCTATCGTGCATATGTTTAAGTATTATATATTGATTCTGCTATGTGCGCTACGTCTAGTTGTGATGTCGTAATAGAATAGATATTTGTCCAAGCGTTAGCATAGTTTGCTATTATTAGGCTATGGAAACCGCAATAAAAATAAAAAACTTATCAGTTACGCTAGATGGTTCGTTCAGGGCGCTTAAAGATATCAGTGTCGATTTGCCGGTCGGTCAGGCTATCGGCTTTATTGGTCCATCTGGGGCGGGTAAAACAACTTTAATTCGTAGTATCGTTGGCCGTCAACGCCTGACGGCTGGCAGTATCGAGATTTTTGGTTTACCAGCAGGTTCGGTCCAGCTCCGCAACCAGATGAGTTACATGACTCAGGGGCTATCGGTCTATCCTGACCTAACTGTCAAAGAGAACCTTAAATACTTCGCAACCATGATGGGGCAGCCCAAAAAACAAATTAAGGCGATTGTTGATGAGGTTTTAGAATCGGTCGATATGACCGACAAGGCCGATGCGCTGGTTAGCAATCTGTCTGGTGGCCAAAAACAGCGCGTCTCACTTTCGGTTGCCTTGATTGGCTCACCAAAATTAATGGTCCTTGATGAACCTACGATTGGGCTGGATCCGGTTTTGCGCGACAGCTTGTGGAAGTTATTTAACAAACTAACTGCCAAGGGCACGACCTTGTTGGTATCAAGCCATTCTATGGACGAGGCTGAGCGGTGTGATGATTTGGTGCTGATTCGTGACGGTAGGCTGATTGCGCATAATACACCGGACGAATTAAAGAATATAACCGGCACAAAGACAATTGAGGAAAGTTTTTTAAGTCTAGTTGGAGATGAAGAATAATGAGTGTCACGAAAACTTTTGCAACATCCAGGCGCGTCCTTCGTCAACTGTCACATGATCCGCGTACGGTTGCGATGTTATTTATTGTGCCACCAGTCCTTTTGACGATCATGAAGTATGTCTTTGACGGTGTGCCAAAAGTTTTTGATGGTATTGCGCCGATGCTGCTTGGTACCTTTCCGATGGTAATGATGTTTTTGATTACATCTATTGGCACCTTGCGCGAGCGTACTAGCGGCACCTTGGACAGGTTAATGACTATGCCGATTTCAAAGCTAGACTTCATGTTAGGCTATGCGATTGCGTTTTCGCTACTGGGCTTTTTGCAGGCTTTAGTTTCGAGTTTTGTAATGATACATTTTTTGGGTGTTGACGTCGCTGGCGGGGAGCTGGCGACGATTGTTGGCGCTGTCAGTGCCGCCTTTTTAGGCACGGCGCTGGGGTTGTTTACTAGTGCTTTTGCGCGCAGCGAATTTCAGGCTGTTCAGTTTATGCCAGCCTTTATCTTTCCGCAACTGCTAATTTGTGGATTGTTTATCGCCCGTGACCAAATGGCGCAGCCGCTTCAATGGCTGGCGAACGTTATGCCATTAACCTATAGTGTTGATGCTTTGCAGCAGATTACTCATCATTCATCATGGACGAGTGATTTAACACGCGACCTAATTGTTGTCGTGGCGGTTGGTATCGGCGTGCTGATTTTAGGATCAGTGACAATTCGTCGTCAAGAATAGTTTTTACTTTTTATTCTTGGCCTGAATTGCAATCTTTTTTGGCTCTGGCAGTGGTGTTAGTGGAATATTAACTTTCAAAACACCATCTTCCATGTGGGCTTCAATTTTGTCAGCATCGGCACGGTCAGGGAGGACAATTCGGCGATAAAAGCTACTGGAGCTTTCACGGACGACATATTTTTTATCTTTGTCCTCTTCTTTTTCGTGGCGCTCGGCGCTAATAACTAGTGCGTTGTCGTCAACCTGAATATTTATATCTTTATCATCAAAATTTGGTAGGTGAGCTTCGACCACCATATCGTTACCTCTAGTGTAAACATCGGTAGTCGGAATGTTAACGCCCTTTAGTGGTGACATAAAATTATCGCCAAAGAATTGTTTTTGCAACGAGCTTAGCTCTGCAAACGGGTCCCATCTTACAAGATTGCTCATAATATTTTCTCCTTTCGTTAAGATTAACTTTCGGAGAGCTTATTAGGCTCTGGTACTTCTATTTTACCTCTGTTAAAGACCTATAGTCAAGTTTTGCGATTAGTAAGTATTGGTCATATTTTTCATATTTATCGGTTATAATGATAAGGTTACGCTAAAAAAGAAGGATCCTATATAAAACATGAACCATAAATTACTTTTAGATATAAACGGCTGGGCCGGTCATAACCATGTGCTTGATAAAATTATGATATTTTGCGCCAGCTATTTAATTTACCTTGTTTTTGTAGTTGTTGTTGGTTGTATGGTCTATCTGGCAAGTAAGCGCCAGTGGCAAGAAGTGGCGTACTTTGTGGCGACACTTGTTGTATCGTTTATTATTTTACAGATAGCCGCTCATGTTTACGTCGACCACCGCCCATTTGTTGATTTTCATCTGACACAATTAATCGCACACGCATCTGGTCAGTCATTCCCGAGTGACCATACAACTGCGACAACCGCAATTGCTGTTGGTTTGTTATTATTTACTCGTTTCAAAAAGTTTGGAGTGGCTATCTTTTTGGCTGCACTCTTGATTGGTTTTGCGCGCGTTTTTGTAGGGGTGCACTATCCGATTGATATCGCTGGCGGTATAATAACCGGTGTAGTCGGTGGCTCGCTCGTATACTTCGCAAAAATAGCGATTCAAAACCACCACGATGCTACTATAGTCTAGAGATGTTCACAGATAAGCGCATCATTAACATACAATCAATTTTGCTCGCCTTGGTCGGGCTGGGCTTTACATTGCAGCCGATTATTAGATTTATTGATCGCCACTTAAGACATGCGCATATTGCCGAACTAAACTTTTTGGGTATAGTACCCGGCCTAGCTCTAATTATCATCGGTTTTATTTTGCTTTACCTTGCGCCACAGCTTCGTAAACGTCGCCAAGTGGCATACTTTTTATCGTTAGGCCTGTTAGTTGTGGCCTTTATATTGATGTTAGTGCAACGCCATATCTCGGCTGCATCAGAATTGATAATTATTATTACCTGGAGTTGGTTAGCACTATCGCGTCAGTTTTATACGGTCCGTAGTGACTTGGTCAGTCTGGCATCGGGCATCAGAACAGCTGCTTTAGTCGCATTTGGCGGATATCTTTATGGTGTACTGGGGTTCTTGTTTTTGGCTGGTCGCGGTTTTCATGAGAGTTTAACACTTTCACAAGCAGTAATTTTGTCGTTTAGGACAATTTTTACCTTTCAGTCGGTCAATACTTTTAGTTATCAGGGCGAGTTTTTCGTCCACTCGCTGGATGCAATCAGTGCGTTAATTGCCATCCTGGTAATTATTTCTTTATTTAGACCGGTTAAGTTTGCGTTAGGCGCACGACGTGATGATAAAAAACGCGCCCTGGCAATTTTAGAAAAAGACAGTATGTCATCTGAGGATTATTTTAAGCTATGGCCAGATGACAAGCATTATTTTTTCTCTAAAAGTGGCCAGTCATTTTTGGCTTATAAAACGACTGGACGTACGGCTATTATCCTGGGTGACCCATCGGGTAAAGTTGGTGAGTACAGTCAACTTGTGGCTGACTTTAACCGTTTCGTAACCTTAAACGGTTGGAATGTGGCGATTATTGGGTCGACATCGATTTCGCGGACTATTTTTCAGGATGAAGGCTTGAATGAATTGTTTATTGGTAACGAGGCGGTTATTCCGATATCTAACTTTGTTAATCAAACATTGCGGTCAAAGCATTTTCGCTATGTCTATAATCGAGCCAAGAAGGAAGGCCTAAGTGTTGAGCATTGGGAAACGATTAGCGACAGTCAGATGGTGGCATTGAAGCATATTTCCGATAAGTGGTTGTCGCACGGCGGTCGTAAGGAATATACCTTTTTTATGGGTTACTTTGATCCCAGCTACATTCGGGCCGGTGGTGTTATGGTGTTAAAGCGCGAAGATGAAGCTATTGCATATATTAGCATTTTGCCGTCATTTTTAGACAATGAGATGTCAATTGATCACTTTCGCTCAATTCCTGGCGCGTCGTCGATTGGAATGCACTTTTTACTTGCCGAATTAATTACCAGGTTGCACGCGCTTAACAAAACGTCACTCAATATCGGCTTTGCGCCACTGTCGGGTATCGAACTTCAGGACAATCAGCCAATACTAGAGGGGCGTTTGCTGGCTTTGGTTAAAAAATTCGGTAATCGATACTATTCATTCAAAGGCATCGAACAATTTAAAGGTAAGTCCGACCCGATTTGGCACCCGCGTTATCTATACTACAGTGGTGGTCGTGTCGCAGCCTTGGCAACAACTGTCCGCGATATTGAACGGGCTAGTCGGCGTGGCGTTGAGCGCTATAAAAAGACTAAGTTGGTAATTGCCGTTATCGGCGTAATTGCTGTTTTGGCGCTCATCCAGTTTTTGTAATTTTTCTGATATAATTATCCAAGCTACCAAATGGCGCCTTGGCGGAGCAGTTACGCAGCGGTCTGCAAAACCGCGTAGACGGGTGCAACTCCCGTAGGTGCCTCCAAATATTTCATGCGCGGATGGTGGAATTGGTAGACACGAGAGACTTAAAATCTCTTGGCCTCACGGTCGTGCGGGTTCAATTCCCGCTCTGCGCACCAACTAAATGTGATCTTCCTCCGGGGAGGTCATTTTTAGTTGGTGACTTATAGGCAGTGAAGCTCTATAATATTAGGTGTAAGTACGTAATGAAAAGGGGAATATATGACCGCATTGTGGATTGTACTGGGAATCATTGTTATTGTAGTTATTTTTTTATGGGGAACTTACAACGGGCTTGTTCGTCTGAAAGTTCGTGTTGATGAAGCTTGGAGTGATATTACGGTTCAACTGAAACGCCGTGCTGATCTGATTCCAAATCTTGTTAATAGCGTCAAGGGCTACGCTGCCCACGAGAGTGGTGTATTTGAAGCTGTCACGGCCGCTCGGGCTAATATGGTTAATGCCAGTGGCGTCAAAGAGACGGCTGCTGCCGAGAATCAACTGCAGGGTGCGCTGAAGAGCCTGTTCGCTGTCGCTGAAGCCTACCCAGACCTAAAGGCTAATCAGAATTTCTTACAGTTGCAGGCTGAATTAGTTGATACCGAAGATAAAATTCAGGCTGCTCGCCGCTTTTATAACGGTGGTGTCCGCGACTTAAATACCAAAGTTCAAATGTTCCCAACTAACGTTTTTGCTGGCATGCTTGGCTTTACGAAACGCGATTTTTTCGAACTTGACGAAGCCGCCCAAGAACAAGCCGAACAACCTGTCGAAGTTAAGTTCTAGGACAACCCAATATGTATAGTGCAATTGCTGCCAATAAACGCAACACCATCTTTATCATGGCGCTTTTTGTCGGTATTATTGGCGCAATCGGCTGGGCCGTCAGTTATATCTGGTACGGTAACTCTAGCCTTGCGCCTTATATTTTGGCGGTAGCGGCGATTTACGCCTTAATTCAGTATTTTATAGCTAGTAAGTTGGCCGTTGTCGCCACTGGTGCAAATGAGATTCAAAAAAGTGATAATCCGCGATTTTATAGGATTGTCGAAAATCTATCAATCACCACCGGTATACAGACGCCAAAAGTTTATATAATTGATGACCCGGCGCCTAATGCCTTTGCGACTGGTCGCGACCCGCGACATGCTATCGTGGCGGCTACATCGGGCCTGCTGGATATAATGGATGACAGCGAGCTTGAGGCGGTTATGGCGCACGAGATGGGTCATGTGCAAAACTATGATATACGGGTCAGTATGATTGCCTTTGGTTTAGTTAGCGCCATCGGCTTTTTGTCTGATATCGTTCTGCGTAGTATGTTTTTTGGTGATAATCGGCGCAATAATGACAGTAGCTCGAATCCGTTATTTATGGTAATAGGTATAATTTTGATTATCCTAGCACCAATAATTGCCTTGATTGTTCAAATGGCAATTAGTCGTCAACGTGAATATTTGGCTGACGCAACCAGTGCCTTAACGACGCGTAATCCTGAAGCGCTTGAGATAGCATTGGCGAAGCTAGAGCAGTTTGGTCGACCGATGCAAAAGCAAAGTACGTCAACAGCGCACTTGTTTATCTCTGATCCGCTTAAGCCCGGTTTTTTTAGTAAATTATTTAGTACGCATCCACCACTCGAGGACCGAATCGAGCGTTTGCGCAAGAATGAGAATAAGTTTTAATAATTATGACAAGTAAAAAAACACTAGTAAAAAAAGCTAATCCGCAGACCAGACTGACGGATTTTGTAAAGAATGTTTATGCGAATATTCACGTTACAACCGATAATTATCTAGCACGTCGCCCGCATCGCAGCTTTAGGCGCACTCGCCGTCGTGATTATGTACGCTCGCTTAAGATGCCTGGATATTGGTCATTTTCAAACTATACGATTAAAACTCTCTTGCGCCACAAGAAAGTATTTCTATTGCTAGCTTTAGCCTATGCATTGCTAACAATTTTACTGGTGGGTATGGCATCGCAGGATACCTATAATACGCTGACTTCAACCTTATCCCAGACGAGTGGTGACGTTTTTAAGGGCAATTTTGGTCAGATAGGGCAGGCGGGGTTGCTGTTTTTGACGATCATTTCTGGTGGTATCTCGCAAAGTCTGAGTGAGGGTCAGCAAATTTACGCTTCGATTATTGTGCTTCTAACTTGGCTTACAACGGTCTGGATGTTGAGGAATATTTTAGCCGGCAAAAAGGTAAAGCTGCGTGATGGCCTGTATAATGCTGGTGCACCAATTTTGCCAACGTTTATAGTTGGATTGGTCTTGATTACCCAGTTGATTCCGCTCGCTCTTGCACTTATTGGCTATTCGGCGGCATCGACAACGGGCCTACTATCAAATGGTGTTGAAGCGATGTTGTTTTGGATTGTAGCGGGATTACTGACAATTTTATCTTTGTACTGGATAACTAGTACGATTGTGGCACTGGTGGTAGTGACTCTTCCTGGCATGTATCCATTTCAAGCAATTAAGACGGCTGGTGATTTGGTTATCGGTCGCCGCGTTAGGATTATGATGCGACTTATATGGATGGCTGTTTGGACTTTTATCGCATGGGTAGTCGTGATGTTGCCAATTATTCTGCTGGTTAACTGGTTGAATAGTGTGTGGCCGGCTCTTCAAGGGGTGTCGATAATTCCGGTTGCGATAGTCGCCCTAAGCTCCCTAACGATTGTATGGGTCGCAGGTTATGTTTATCTTCTTTATAGAAAGGTAGTTGCCGATGACGCCGATCCAGCCTAGCCAGCGTGCCGCCGAACTACGGGCGCTACTCTCCGATTATAGCTATCAATATCACGTACTTGATAAGCCGGTTGTTTCGGACGCAATTTATGATAGCCTATTTGGTGAACTAAAAAAACTAGAGGCCGAGCATCCCGAATTAATCACGCCCGATAGTCCAACCCAGCGAGTTGGTGGTGAGCTTTTGACCGGTTTTACGAAAGTTGCTCACAGTACTCGTATGTTAAGCCTAAATGATGTTTTTGATCGTAATGAGGTTGAAGCCTGGGTTAAGCGGACGGATAAGCTGCTGCCTGGTCGCAAGCATGAATTCTTTGCCGACATCAAAATGGATGGTCTGGCCTGTGCCCTTATTTACCAGGATGGTATTTTGGCTCAAGCGGTGACGCGGGGTGATAGCTATGTTGGTGAGGATGTCACGGCTAATGTTCGGACTATTAAAAATGTACCACTGCGTCTTCGTAGTGCCAAAGGTTATGAGAATTTTCTAAATGGCCGTACGGAAATTCGAGGCGAGATTGTCATGTTAAAGAAAGACTTTGCGACCCTCAATGCCAAGCAGACAGCCGCCGGCAAGCCTAAGTTCGCTAATCCGCGTAATTTGGCCGCTGGTACGATTCGCCAACTTGACCCCAAGTTAGTAGCCGAGCGTCCGTTATCTTTTAATGCCTATGATTTACTACGGGATGACCCGGCTGAAGTGCCAACAAATATGTTTGCCTACGAAGCAATTAGTGCACTTGGTATTAAGCGTAATCAGCAGGCGGCAGTGTTTGATAAACTTGAAGATGTTATGCAGTTTGTTGATCATGTTGAAAAAATACGCGACGAACTGCCGTTTAATATTGATGGTTTAGTGATTAAGGTTAATGACCGGGCTTTGTTTGCTGAACTTGGTGTTGTTGGTAAGCAGCCGCGGGCGGCTGTAGCCTACAAATATGCCGCCGAGCAGGCTACGACAATAGTTAAAGACATTGTTATCAGTATTGGCCGTACGGGCGCTGCGACGCCAGTAGCTGTCTTTGACCCAGTGGTTGTGGCTGGTACGACAGTTCAGCACGCTAGTCTGCATAACGCTGACGAGATTAGTCGCTTAGATATTAGGGTAGGTGATACAGTTGTTATATTTAAAGCTGGCGATATTATTCCCCAGGTCCAAAGTGTAGTGACCGAGCTTCGACCGAAGGGTGCTAAACCGGTTAATTATTTGGCGCTACTAGCCGAGCAGTACCCTGAGCTGCAATTTGAGCGCAGCGGCGAAGACGTTGTTTATCGCGTTAAGGGGGCGAATAGTGATTTAATTCTAAAACGCTCGGTCGAATATTATGCCTATAAAGGCGCACTCGACATTGATACACTTGGTGAAAAAAATGTGATTGCCCTAGTTGACGCCGGTCTGATTAAAGATCTGGCTGATATCTATAACTTAAAAACCGAAGACTTATTAAAATTGGATCGTTTTGCAACTATTTCGGCAAATAAATTAATCAATGCGATTGCCGATAAGAAAAACCCGCCACTCGAAAGGTTTATCTTGGGCCTTGGCATCCGTCATGTCGGTATGCAGACGGCAATTGATTTGGCTAATCGGTTTGAGTCAATTGATAGTTTAGCGAATGCTAGCCTTGAGCAATTGCAACAAGTTGACGGTATTGGTAGGGTTGTCGCAGAATCGATCCTGGCTTGGTTTTCGGATGATGATAATCTTGCGTTATTGAGCAAGTTTAATGACTTGGGTGTGCAACCGGTTTTTGTTAAAAAAGTAGGTAAGCTAAGCGGTAAAAGTTTTGTTATTACTGGCTCGCTGACCGATATGTCGCGTTATGAGGCGGCTGATCGAATTCGCGCCCTGGGCGGCACATTCCAGACGGCTGTCGCTAAGGATACTGATTATTTGGTAGCTGGTGGCAAGGTTGGAGACAGCAAATTAAAGAAGGCCCAGCAATACGGCACAGCAATTATTTCTGAAGAAGACCTTGTTAAACTGATTAGCTAAACATGTATTGTGTCAAAAGGAGGATTCATGCAACGCAGTCTGATCCATCGCTCAAAACGCGCCGCCATTGCCGTGATCGGCAGCGCAGTTATCCTAATTGGTTTGGTTCTAATACCATACCCTGGTCCCGGTTGGCTAATCGTATTTGCTGGGCTGGCGATTATGGCTACCGAATTTGCATGGGCGCAACGAGTACTGGATTATGCGCGTGGTAAATACGATAGCTGGCTGGCGTGGCTGGGACGCCAAAATATCTGTATTAAAGTTCTATTTTCGCTTATAACGGCCATTATCGTGGTGGCGACAATTTGGTTGTTAAATGGCTATAGCCTAATTAATGATTGGCTGCATCTTGGTCTAGATTGGCTGCGCTCGCCATTGTTTTAGTAAAATTCTTCTAAATAAAACACCTCGCTTTTTAGGGCGAGGTGTTTTGATTGCTAGCTAGCAATTACCAGCTGCGTTGACGGAATGAACCGTTACCGCCGCGGTCGTTGTTGCTGAAGTCGCGCTTTGGGCGATCTTCTTTTGGACGTGCTAGACCAACGCTAATTGCGCGGCCATCAAGCTCTTTGCCGTCAAGGCTGTCAATAGCTTTTTGGTTGTCTGCATCATTTTTGAATTCAACAAAGCCGAAGCCCTTTGAACGGCCGCTATCGCGGTCTGTAATTACTCGTGCGCTCTCAACTTCACCGACTTGCTCAAAAAAAGCTTTTAGTGTGTCATCAGTAGTTGCATATGCAAGGCTACCGATAAATAGATTTTGTTGTGCCATAATGTGGTACTCTTTTCTTCTTATCTGATTCTAAATATTATCGTCAGACCGACCGCTTCTGCGATTGTTGTGCGAAGAA
>JAJXYZ010000016.1 GCA_021780305.1 bacterium
TGAATTTGAACCACAAGTCACCGAGCAATATCTAACCGCGCACAGAATACTTAATGAGGCTAAAGCAAATTGTTTTGGCGATGAGTGCTGGGTTATTAAAGGCTTAGTAAGAGCATTACTAAAGTAAGCAGGGTAGTGGATATAGCCAAAGTGCTATGTTGCCTAGATAGATAAAACATATGGAAAAAGACAGACTTAAAGCACATCCACACGTCGTTAATCCAAAGGACTTGCTAAGTAAAGAGAAGTCATTCAACGATCGACTGGCCGTTTGGATTGGCACGCATGTTGGTAGCATGTATAGCTTTTACCTCTTTAACGTCATTGCATTCTTATCCTTTAAATCTGCTCTCGACACCCATAACTTAGTGCCGATTATTAACTGGGTATCCTCTAACTGGCTCCAGTTAGTGTTGCTGCCAGCAATTATGGTTGCTCAGAATGTAGCCCAATCGGCTACTGACGCTAAATCTGAAGCTGATCATATGACTCTGACATATCTCGCCAACCTTCAGGATGAACAAATGGTTGAACTAAAAAACCAGACTAAAATTCTTTCATTCCTGCAAAAGAATAAGTAACAAAACTAATACTTTTGGTCTGCGCAACACTCTTGGAGAAAAATAGGGATAGTGGAATAATAATAGACCTATGAATAACGAATCATTACCCCAGGAAACAGAAAAACTAAACGAAGTTGAACTAACACAGCAAATTGGGCAAACCGCACTCGAGGATATCGAGTTAGATATCCCAGACAACATCATCTTAGGCGAAAAATAACTCGCACCATCTAACTAGCTTGCGCTTTTTGTTAGTTACTGTTTAGATATATTTATGTCTGCTCTTCCTGTGCGCATATTGGTGGGGCCTTTATTCTATGAGTCTTTAAGTGGCGAATTCACGCTTGAATCAAATAACAAAACTCGAGCTCACACCCTGGGTCGACTGGCGTTCGAAGCCGTTGACAGAGGTGAACAAATCAGATGCTTCGACAACGACCGCTTTTGCGAATTCTATTACCGACCCGATTGGGCACCGAAAGTTTTAGCTAAAGTTACCTGCGTAGAGGATATCTGCCAAACAGTTTCAGAGCTATCTGAACTGTCCCTGATTACACCAAACCGAGAACTAATTTTTCAAAATACCATTATGCAATCGCCGGATTTGCCGGGTGTAGCAATGATGCAAGGTAGAGAACGCAAAATTTATAATATCCACTTTAGTGATGGCATGAACTTAGCAAGATCAGATTTTGCCACCATCGCTCAATCAGTCATCAGCGAAACCAATGAAAGTAGATCAATCGAAAATATTTAGCGATACGTTATTACATTTTTGTATCGCATAGGTTTAAAAGACATTTGTATCAATTGACTTAATTCGCTTCGATTTCTTTTTGGATGTATTTTGTTAGGTTGTTAAAGTTATCAAATTGATAGGTTTTAAGACCGATCTTCTTACCAAAAGATAGATAGTCTAAATGTTTACTAATCAATAAACATTTTTCAGGCGGTTCACCGATATCATTTAGGGCTTGTTTAAAAAACTCCTCGCTCATTAAGGGGAAGCCGTAGGTTAATGGCCCAGCAATAAGGTCAACTTCCTTTGTGTACTCGTCAAATTTAGTCAGCAGGTCGATTTCTTTCTCGCCAATATTACCTACAATCGCGACTTTTAAAAAGTGAGCGTGCATATTCTTGGCGAAATAGAGAACATGCGGAGGGATGTTAGAATCGTATAACTTCAAAAAAAATGTTGCTATCGTCTTTGTTCTAAATATACCCTCAAGATTCAGTACAAAACTATCAAAATTGATGATGCCGGAATAATACTGATTAAGACTGTCCTTAATCTGAGCCCCGACTTCCGTAGACTGCTTAGACATTTCGTTTTCAAAAATTTCATATATATCCGGCGATATTACAGAAAAATAATCAAGAATTACCGCTCTAATCACCCTGTAAGTTTAGCATTATATAACTGATGTCACCATACTTTGAATTAATAAAATATTTATTAGATTTAATTCGTTTAGAAAACTTAACAAGCTCACCTCTGCAATGTTATACTAACGGATAAGCATATGCGTACTTATCTAGTACAAGAAAACCAAAAGATTACAGCATCAACCATATTGCTAAGTTTAAAGCGCGACGAAAGTGAGCGTCACTTAGCTTTTGAACCAGGTCAGTACGCTTCAATCGGCTTTTCGCGCAATAACAAAAAATCTGCCGTACGTTGTTTCTCAATTGTTAGCTCACCTACAGATCAAGATCGATTACAGTTTAGTATGCGCCAACGCGGTCGTTTTACGACGGCGCTAAGTAAGCTTGAGCCTGGCGACATTGTCTATGTAGCTGGGCCATTTGGTGGCTTTGTGTTTGATGTCGATAAAGACAAAACTGCAGTCTTAATGGCCGGTGGCATTGGTATCACACCTTTTATGAGCATGATGCGCTACTTAGATAAACTAAACGCCGAAAACAATGTCGTACTACTCTATAGCGTCCAGAACCAAGAAGACGTGCCATTTAGCGATGAGTTAATCGCAATTGAACGTCGCCATCCAAATTTAAAGACTATCTTCGTGGTTGGTAAAGATAGTACCGACAAATTACCTCAACATTCAGTCGCTAGCGGCTACATTACGCCGGAGTTATTAGACAAAGTTACAAATGCTAAATATGATGAGCAGCGTTTCTTCATCTGCGGTCCACCAGTATTCATGAAAGCCATGTCAGCACTCGTTATGCAAAAGCATGTTCCAAAGAGGCGCATCTTAACTGAAGCATTTACGCAATCATCACCCA
>JAJXYZ010000075.1 GCA_021780305.1 bacterium
TAGTTCTGGAGCGCTACCCGAAAAACGCAATACTCCGTAGTGCCCACCCGGTTCAGCGTCATTCGGAATAGTAACCTGGGCATTAATAACTTGTGATTTTCCAGCCTGCAGAGTAAATGATGGTACAGCTGCAATCCAGCTCTTAATCGATACCGCTGGTGGTAGCGTACTATCAAGCAAAATATGCGGCGTACCAGTCTCGTCGGCCGCGTTAAAGTCATTAGTCGAAGTACTATAAGCTAAATCAGAGGCTGTTACGTTCGTAACACGTAGGGTCACAGTGTATGTTTTACCGCGAGCTGCATTTAGCTCAACAAGCGCTGGACTAATTTGAAGTCCCTGGGCGGCATTTGCGCTAGACGACTCAGCGTAACCATGTGTTGTGGTAACGCTAGTTAATAGTAAGATACTACCGAGAAAAATAACGATTTTATTTAATAAGCGCATAACTTATTAGAAGTTTGCCGTAGCAATGTAATTTAGTGATGTGTTATAAGCGCCAGCTGGTGTCAATGCGTCAATATTAGCAATATAACCAATCGTAAATGTATTGGCATTGGTTGGCCCTGAAGCGGATGCAATCGTCTCGCCATTAGCGAATCGAAACGTATTATTAATACCGTAGTTAGTTGCAGCGGCGGCCGTACCCGCACCAGTCACAGCCGCACCAACTACTGGAGTTGTGTTTGCAGCCGCCAAATTAATACCAAACTGCTTTGAACCAATCGATGATGTGCCACCTGTCGTCAACGGAGTAATAGTGTTTGCGCCAGAGGTTAAAGTACCGCCGTTTACCGTCACTGAGTAACCGGTATTACCATTCGTCGACGCCGCAATAATCGATGTACCAGTTGCTGTTGACGACACCGAGCCATTACCAAGGCTAACCAGGCTACCTGTAGCCGTACCGCAGTTTTGACCAGTTATTGAAGTACCCGTACAGAAGGTTAGCGTTTCACCAACCGTCAAGGCTACTTGGATTTGAGCTGAAGTACTAAGTGCCACCGTGCCAGTATCGAGCGCTGTCGTCCATGCACTGTCTGAATAGGTTGTAATAACGCCATAATAAGTCGTATTGACAGCCGTTGGATTAACTACGGCCGCCCAGTTAATCGCAACTGCTCCGGAAGGTAATGTTGCGTTAGATGCATTGACAATACGTAACGATCCAGGCGTCGCAGTGTTAACCGTCCAGCCAGTCGCAGCACCAAGTCCAGTAGGCTGAGAAACTAAGGTTGATGAGGCACTCGAAAAACCGCTTGGAGTCGTACAGGCGCCTGTTGCACTTGTACACATCTGAACCTGGACTGATTTGACTGCTGTAGTCGTAGTTGGTAAAGCCGCTGCAGTAAGTGAATAGCCTACGCCAGTTGCAGCTCCGGCAGAATTTGATAATACGATAGATCGCGTTGTAATTGGCGCCGCACTTGTTTGCGTAGCGTACATAGCTGGTAGTGCACTAACTACTACTGCAATAATAACCGCTCGAATGATAGAAAATTTTGATTGATTTTTAGTGTAGCTTCGTTTCATCATTTCTCCTAGAAATTAGCGGTTGCAGTGTAAGTTAATACTGTCGAATATGCACCAGCTGCAGTTGAGCCACTGATGTTAGCGATGTAGCTTGCAGTGTAGGTATTACTGTTAGTAGGTAACGTTGCCGAGGCAATCGTGTCGCCAGTATTAAACTTGAATGAATTGACTGTGTTATAACCAGTTGATGGCGTACCGGTGCCCGAACCAGACACTGCCGTACCGACCGCTGGAGTAGTGTTACTCATCAGATTTATGCCAAATTGTTTATTATTTACTGCTGAAGCGGTTGGAGTAGTCAGAGCCGTTATTGTATTCGTGCCGGACGTTAATGTCGTACCACTATAGGTCAAAGAGTAGCCATTTGATGCGTTAGTTGAGACTGTCATAGCAGAGGTACCTGTGCCAGTCGCCGCAGTTGACAGTGTACCTAATGCAACCGTTGCTGTTGCCAGTGTAAAGCTCAGTGTCTCATCGACATTTGCTGTTACTGTTATCTGACCAGCTGTCGATGCCGCCACTGTACCAGTATCGATTGGAGTGGTCCATGAAGCATCAGAATATGTTGTCATCCGTAGAAAGAAAGTTGAATTAGTCGCACTTGGGTTAACAACTCCAGAAAAGCTAACCGATTGAGCGCCCGTCGGGGCAACCGTGGCAGCAGACTTGCTCAAACGCAATTCACCCGCGGTTGCAGTACTCACTGTCCAGCCAGTATTAGTACCAGCACCGTCAAGATTGGATGGCTGCGAAGTAAGCGATGAGGCACTCGATGAAAAACCAGGCGCTGGCGTACAGGCGCCACTGGCGGTCGTACAGGCCGCAAACCCAACCGACTTAATAACCGTAGCCGACGGCACCGTAAAGCCGAAAGCGTATGTCGTTGAAGCACTTGCCGCTGAACTACCGATTGTAACAGTTCGGGCCGTTATCTGTGCTGCTGAAGCGACATTTGGATAATAGGCCAACAAAAGTGCTATAGCAGAAAACCCATAAACAATCCGCTTAACAATTGTATTTTTTGATTTAAACATTATATATTTTTATCCTTTTGATAGTATCTAAATGTTATAATAACATAAGCGTGAATAAAACAACATTGATTTTAGCACTTATATTAACGGTTTTTCTTAGCGTATTATCGGCAGCCGTAAGCTACGCCTCACCTTATGGTAAAGGCCTCTATGACGCAAATGTACCGTACGGTAGTCAAACGGCGTTGTCGATCGCCACTAGCGGCAATGTAACTATACCAATTACCCCTACTACCAGTGGC
>JAJXYZ010000057.1 GCA_021780305.1 bacterium
TTCGTATTCGGATTATTATTCGAGTTAATTGGCGTTATGATTGCGGCATACTTCTTGTTTGAGATTCGCGTTTACTTTATAAAATCAGCTAAAGTTGTTAAGACTGTCAAGAAATAAGATTGTAGTTTAAGCTTATAAAAAGACCGAGTTTTAATCGGTCTTTTTATGTGGCTGGGGCTAGTGGATGTGTTTCAGGAAGATTACTCAGTCTCTAGTTCTACTACAAGTGGTATATGGTCTGAAGGAAGGTCTTTGTTCGGTATATCAAAAACATTATAATTTTTAATAACTCGTCTTGAGGCAATACCTCTTACCGCTAATAAGTCCAATGCAACAGCCTCACCGTTAACTATGGCGGTTGGCATATCTCCAAACATATCATCAAAACCTGCGTCTTCGACTAATCGTCTAACTGGACCATTAGGCTTATCATTACTATCTGCAAAGATGACAGCTTCTTTTTCTACCGCAATTTTATCAAGTAATTCAGTCATTTGGCTGACGCCTACATGGTAATGTGAGTCTGCAGGCGCCCGCTTTATATGTGTATTTGCAAAGGCAATACGACCGATACGCAGAATCTGCATGATGTGCCCGGATCCATCCTGGTAGGCGTGCGTTTCGAAATCATGTACTTCGAGCCCGGGTCTTACAATTGTCAAACAACCATCAGCTTTACCAAGCTCTTTAGGTGACCAAAATGTTTGCCAATTGCCGGTTTCGGTTAAAGCACGAACAAGTGGCACTTCGGCTTCCTGCAATCCTACGATATCAGCGTTCAAATCACCAATTGATCGGATAATGCCTTCCGAGCGAGCGCCTGGCTTTAGGAGGTCAGGATTAACACGAGAATAGTCACCGTATCCAAGATAAGCATCGGCAAGAACATTGAAAGTCGCGGCTCGCATAGGCATCAAAGGTCCTTTTTAATAAGTGTATTGTATAATAACATAAAATAATAATTCGGTCAATATAATGCTGCTAAACAAAAAATGACGATCTCTCGTCATTTTAAGCATAATCAATTTGGCTGGGGCGGAGGGATTCGAACCCCCGAATGTCGGCACCAAAAGCCGATGCCTTACCACTTGGCGACGCCCCATTAGGGTACTAAAAGTACTAGGCAATTGTACACTATACGGGCATGCAGCTCAAGGGAGTCGTTTTATCTTACTGAATTTATAAATCAGCTTATGCTATAGTTTGTATATGAGTAAACCAATCACTATAAATAGATTACGTAAGTATAATTTTATTGCAGGTGTTTTGCATCTTTTGCAGGGAATTGCAGTTCTGTTATTAAGTAAAACTTTTACACTGCCGATTAGTGGGAGCTTTTTAACATTCAATCCGACGAGTCAAAGCTTGGAACCGACTACAAAAGTACTATTTCATCTGTCGCTGCCGCTTTTAATCGCTGCATTTTTCTTTTTGTCGGCCGCCGCTCACTTCATTATTGCAACCGTATATTACAAACGATACGAGGCGCAGATTAAACGGGGTATTAATGTCGCACGCTGGATTGAATATTCGGTTTCGGCCAGTATTATGATTGTCGGCATTGCGCTGCTCGTTGGTATTTATGACGCTGCGAGTTTGTTGATGTTGTTTGCGCTTGTGGCGATTATGAACATACTTGGACTAGTTATGGAAGTGCACAACCAAACGACGAAAAAGACGAATTGGTTAAGCTATTGGATCGGTTGTATCGCGGGAATTATTCCGTGGGTCGTTGTGGCGATTACGCTATGGTTAGGTGCGGCAAACGGCAGTAGTGCACCGACGTTCGTATACTGGATATTTGTATCGATATTTCTATTCTTTAATGCATTTGCTGTCAATATGGTATTGCAATACAAAAAAGTTGGACTTTGGAAAAATTATATGTACGGCGAACTTGTCTATATCATTTTAAGTCTTGTGGCAAAATCATTACTGGCCTGGCAGGTTTTCGCTGGCACCCTTCGTCCATAATTTTAGTCATTGCTCTAGATTTAACACCTCTGTCGTGTTACAATAAAACGAATCATTAAAGATTGGATTAAATAATATGGCCAAACACAAACGATGGCACAGCGCAGATATCAAGCGTCTCTTGAAAAAAAAGCTTAAGGCGCAAAAAAGATAATAAAATAACCGAGTAATTGCTCGGTTATTTTATTGCAAATTTGGTTTGAACTATGATAACATATCAATAATGATTGATATGTTAAAAGCTATTGCTGAAGAAAATCGGTTGAAAATTATTAAGTTGTTAGCAAGCGACTCAATGTGTGTCTGTGATATACAAGAAAAATTGCAATTACCACAAAATTTAGTGTCTCACCATATTGCGGTTCTAAAAAAGGCTGGTTTAATCGAAAGCTGCCGATGTGGAAAAAATAACTTTTACTCGTTAAATAAGCAGTCATTTAATCAAGTACACAATTTACTAATAAAGTTAGGGGAATAGAGATGAAAATATCGGTACTAGGATCAGGTTGTGCTACTTGCCGTAAGCTTCACGAGACTGTTATAGCGGTGGTTGAGAAAGAGAAAATTGAAGCCGAGGTTGAATACTCTACTGATGTGACGCGGATCGTCCAACTGGGGCTGATGCATAGTCCGGTATTATTAATTGACGGTAAACCTTGTGACCTGATTGCTTACTCGGAAAAAGATGTTCGAGAGGTCTTGTTTAGTGCGATTTATCAAGGTCAGAATTAGTGGATATATTTGCACCGATTCAGTGGTTTGCTGATTGGCTGGCATATGGTGTATTTGATATAGCTAAAGGTTCGGCTCTCGGTAATACTG
>JAJXYZ010000051.1 GCA_021780305.1 bacterium
TGACGAGCCCGACACCGAAACAGATCGCAACAACGAACGAGTACTTCGCAAGGTAGCTGATAAGTCATATCGGCCAATGAATGCACTGCTTGAAAAATTATTAAATACTCATCCTGAATTTAAAGTATCGCTTAGTATCACCGGTACATTCATCGAGCAAGCTGAAAAGTGGGCACCAGATGTTTTAGAGAGTTTTAAGCGCCTAGTTAATACTGGCAAAGTCGAAATTGTATCTGAAACATACTATCATTCACTCGCCTTTTTCTATAGTCGCAGCGAGTTTGAACGTCAAGTTGAAGCGCATCGGACTAAAATTCGCGAGCTGTTTGGTGTCGAGACGTCAGTCTTTCGTAATACCGAGTTAGCCTATAACGATGAACTTGCTAAATGGGCCGATGACTATGGATTTAAAGGAATACTTGCCGAAGGCTGGGATCCAATTCTACAGTGGCGCAGTCCGAACACCGTCTATCGACCAGCTGGTACTAAAAATATTGCCTTACTTTTAAAGAACTATCACTTAAGCGACGACATAGCCTTTCGATTCAGTAATCAAGGCTGGGCGGAATGGCCACTGACAGCTGAAAAATACAACGCTTGGGCAAACGCTTCAATTGGCGACCAGACAAACATTAACCTCTTTATGGACTACGAGACGTTTGGTGAGCACCAATGGACTGATACTGGTATCTTTAGTTTCTTTGAATCATTTGTTAATGACTGGCTAGAAAATCCAGACAATACATTTAGTACGGTGTCAGAAGTGATTGCCGCCAACCCGCCCGTTGCCGAGATTAGTATGCCTTATACAGTGACTTGGGCCGACACCGAGCGCGATTTGACAGCTTGGTTGGGTAATTCGATGCAGCAAGAGGCGCTTCGTTACGTCTACGCCCTAGAGGAAGACGTGATGCGTAGCCAAGATTTGGATTTAATTGCCGACTGGCGCCGATTGCAAACCTCCGACCACGTTTATTATATGTGCACGAAGTGGTTTACTGATGGTGATGTTCATGCCTACTTTAGCCCCTACGAGTCACCTTACGACGCCTTCTTGTACCACATGAATGCTGTCCGAGATATTCGCTGGCGCCTGCATCACTACCACGGGATGAGAAGCCTGAATGGCTAGACCAATCGTCCTTAGTAACGGCGAGCTTCACGTTGGTTTAAACAACTTTGGACTTGTTCATGACTTTTATTTTCCATATGTCGGCTTTGAAAACCATTCAGCAGGCCAAGATTTACGCCATAAAATCGGCATATGGGTTGACGGCGAGGTCAGTTGGTTTGATCAAGATAACACCTGGACATTTGAATTTAGTTACCCGCACGACTCGCTAATTGGCCATACCGTCGCTAAAAACGAACGAATCGGTATTATGGTCGAACTGGATGACTGTGTTGACTCAAAAATCAGCGCTTTTATGCGCAATATTCATGTTATAAACCTTTGGGATAGTCAGCGTGACGTCCGGTTATTTATGCATCAAGCCTTTGCAATCGGTGATTCGCGCAGCAATACCGACACTGGTCAATATCTGCCGGATAGTAATGCAATCCTGCACTACCGTGGACGACGCGCCTTTATTGTATCCGGTAGCCATAACGATCAACCGTTTGACCAATACACTATCGGACTATTTGGCATCGAAGGTCACGAGGGCACGTTTAGAGACGCCGACGACGGCGAACTGAGCTTTAGTAATGTCGAACACGGCCGAGTCGACTCAACTATGCGATTTAAGCTGGACATTGCCGCCCATAGTTCAGATCGAGTAAGTTATTGGATTGCCGCTGGTAAATCAACTCGTGAAGCTCTTTTTGTTCATAAACAGGTTAGCGATGATGGCCTAGCGGAGCGTTTAAGCCAAACTGCGAATTGGTGGGGCGAGTGGTTAAAACCAGCCCGAAGTGCCGCTGAAAAGATCGCACCCGAACATAAACGACTATTTTTGACTAGTTTGATGATTTTAAAATCGCAAACCGACAAACGTGGCGCGGTAATTGCTAGTACCGATACGTCGATGCTTAACTACTCACGCGACGCCTATGCCTACTGCTGGCCTCGTGATGGCGCCTATGTGCTTTGGCCACTAGTTAGACTTGGTTTCAAAGATGAGCCGTATCGATTCTTTGAGTTTTGTAAAAGCGTGATTCATCCGAATGGCTATTTAATGCATAAATATCGAGCCGATGGCGCCCAGGGTAGTAGTTGGCACCCGTATGTACACGGTAAAATTGCAGCGCCACCAATCCAAGAGGACGAAACAGCATTAGTATTGTTCGTATTTGCGCAATATTATCAAATGCACGCCGATTCGACGCTGTTAAAAGAATTTTACGTTAGTATGATTCAACCAATGGCGAACTTTATGTGCGAATATATTGACGAATCAACCGGATTGCCGAAACCGTCCTATGATTTATGGGAACAAACCTTTATGACGACAACGTATACGACTTCGGTAGTTTACGCGGCATTAGTCGCAGCGTCAGAGCTAGCTGAAAAGGCCAATGATTCTGATAATGCCGTAAAATGGCGAGCGACAGCTGATGATATTCAAATGGCAGCCCATAAGCACCTTTATAACCAAGAACGCCAGGTATTTTATAAGGGTCTTAATAATCTGGATGATGTTGTTACTAAAGACAGCACGATCGATTGTTCAGCGGTCTTTGGTGCTTTTACGTTTGGCTTGTTCCTGCCAGATAGCCATGAAGTCCAAAGCTCGATTGAAACTACTAAAGAAGTCTTTGGAATTAATAATGGCGCCCAGGGTCTGCCGCGATATGAAAATGATGACTATAGGCGCATGAACAGCTCGATTACTGGTAACTTTTGGTTTATTACGACTATGTGGCTAGCGCAATATTATATCGAGACTAATGAGGCTAATAAGGCGATGGATGTATTAAATTGGGTAAAGGCAAGCGCGTTATCAACCGGTATGATGTCCGAGCAAATTGACCCGATAAGCGGTACAATCATATCACCGGCGCCATTATCTTGGACGCACGCCGAATATATAACAACCCTGCTTGATACCATCACAGAAAGGTCATAATGGCAATTCACCGCTTACATAATAAATTAAAAGGTATGTACCGTGGTATTGTACACCGTAATAATATTACAAGTCGCAGGGCTCGCAGTGCTATCGTTCACTTTAGTGAAAAGGTTGGCCTAGTTTATTTCGGATCAGTCGACCAGCACAGTGATGACCACCATATTATTCGCGGATTAACCGCCTCGGCTAACCATCAAGACGAACATTACGCCGTTGGCTCATACGAGGGCTATGACGTCAGTATCGTTAATCGAATGGATACTACCGAAGATTCATCAGGTAGGCTGAGGACGCACGCCTGGTTGATTTTAGAAGTTAATTTAAAACACGGCGCTGACTTGCCGCATATCTTTATGGGAATGCACGAACACAAAGATTCGCCCTATTCGAAGCTTTTTATGACTCACCCATCGATGCAACGAGTACCACTGGGTACTTTTGAAGCTTATCCGCAAGAATTTATAGCCCGATATAGCTTATATGCGCACGCTTCGCATTTTATTCAGATTGAACGCTATTTTAACGCCAATATTACAAAAGTTATTGCAGCGCATTTTTGGCCGCTTTCCGTCGAAATTAATGAGGGTTCGTTGTACGTATATGCCGACAATCAGACCATAACAATTCGTCTACTTGAAGCCATGCTAAAAAATGGAGTTTGGCTAGCAAAACAGCTCGATACCGAAGAACATTAGTCAAATAAAAAACTCTCCCATAAGGAGAGTTTTTGAAGAAGTGTCTGTTTTAACCCTTGCGAGGCTTGATTTCGTTACGACCAAGGCTTTTTTTAGTCTCGGTGTAAGTCGCGTGTGCACGAGCAATTGGATCGTACTTTTTAAGAACGATTTTTTCAGTCGTGTTTTGGGTATTCTTGGACGTGTAGTAGCTACGGTGGCCACTTAAGTCGCTGACTAGACCAATGATTTTGCGCTTAGTATTCTTCTTTGGCATAAAGGTTCCTTATATTTTGTCTCAACTATCAGGGGTAGATTATAGCAAATAAAGCGGATTGGGGCAAGCCTAACGATAATTATTGAACGATACCGGAAAATCAAGCTCGGTTGTGCGAATAAGTTGCATGGCAGATTGTAATTCGTCCTTGCTATTACCAGTGACGCGCACGGCTTCACCCTGAATCTGAGTCTTTAGTTTTGGTAAATTATCACGAATCAATTTTGTAATTTGTTTGGCTTTTTCTTGATCAAGGCCAGCTATAAATGGAACTTCTTTGGTTGCTTTAAGATTACTGGTTGTAATCGTTTTCGATAAGTCGAGCACTTTACTACTTAGTTCGCGCGTAGCTAACTTTTTACGAATAATATCGATAATACTATCAATCTGCCATTCATTGGCGCCGATCAACTTAAAACCAAGCTTGTCGCCTAGCCAGTCAATTTCGGCCGGGGTGCCTTTAAAATCATAGCGACCAATCATCTCTTTTTGAGATTGCGCAAAGACATTGTTCATCTCGGCTTTGTCGTATTCGGAAACTACATCAAAACTATATGTTGCCATAGATTTATTATACATCAAGAAACAAATAAGCCTCTTGTAGAGAAAGTAGGACATCGCAATCGAAGATTGCTCCTTCGTTCGTTCGCGACAAAATGTAAACACTTTATCGCTTCACTTACTGCGCCGAACCTCTTTTGTTTCACAAAAGGACGGTTCAAGAACTACATACAATACCAAAATAATAACACCACATGAGCGGTGTTATTATTTTGGTGCTGGAAGTAGGACTCGAACCTACGAAGCCTTACGGCAGAAGATTTACAGTCTTCCGTGATTGCCACTACACGATTCCAGCATATGGAGCCGCCTTTCGGACTCGAACCGAAGACCTGCTGTTTACAAAACAGCTGCTCTAGCCAACTGAGCTAAGGCGGCGTATCGCTGGTACTAAACCATTCTATCTGATAACAGCTTGGTTTTCAATGATATATATGGAGCCACGACTGGGATTCGAACCCAGGACCTCATCCTTACCATGGATGCGCTCTACCAACTGAGCTATCGCGGCATACCTTGGTAGATTTTAACATATTTACACTTAAGATATCAATTAGAAAGGTCGGTTGTTACATCACAACGCGTCGTGGACGTTTGACTTGACGCGGCTGGGCCTGTGGAATAATCATTTTAGCTGATTTTTCGCGTAAATTTAAGGCTAAATCAGTTTGGCCGGTACGCTCATAGGCATCGGCTAAGATATTAAGTGTTTGCGGAATCGGGTCAAGTTCGACGGCTTTTTCAAGCGATTCAATCATCTTGCGGCTATGACCAAGCTTTTCTTGAACTTTGGCATAGGCGATGTGACGCGACGCCAGTTCGTTATCCATCGCTAAGGCTTGCTCGAAGGCCAAAGCGGCTTTTTCAAAATTACCAGTTTCGTAATAGATCAGACCGACATTGTGCAAGCTGCTGGCACTTGGCTCGAGAGACTGCGCGATCTCAAAACATTCAACAGCATCACGAAAAGCTTGCTGTTTGGCATATAAAATACCTAAGCGATTGTATGCACTGGCGTTACGCTCGTCGACACGCAAAATTGTCAGTAAGGCCTTTTCGGCTCGCAAATATTTTTTACTCTGAAGTGACTCCTGAGCAATCGTCCAAAGCTGTTCAAGCCGTTCGGACAGTTTAGTTGGCAAATCAGCCACAACTTCGTTGATGGTTTGGCGTTGATATATGGTCCACGCGCCTAAAAGTGCAATAACAATAAGACCTAACATTTCTGAACTTATTATATCACAAAGCGCGCTAGGCAGATGCGAATGTTACCGTTAGCTTCAATCTGCTGCCGAGCAAAAAGCAGACCATCTAACTGATTGATTAGGCTTTCTTGTGGCTTATCGGAAATACTGTGTTTTAGGATACTTGAAACGTAATCAATCAGAATTAAGGCATTTTCCCGATTTTTATGATATTTATTTGCAATCACCAGTTTACGGTAAGTGGTCGCCTGCAGTAAATCACGGGCATCACGCATAATCGATGATCTGTCAGTAAAATACGACTCATCAGTCGCTAATCGAGTTAGTTCAGCCGGCAGACCAGTTGCCATATAAATCAGTTGGAGTCGCTTTTTAATATCACTAACATTTAGATCATCAAGTAGTTGCTCGGTCTGTTTTTTCAGGACCGGCTTAAGCTCAACCGACTGCGCACGTGACGTTATAGTGGGCAAAAGCCTTGAAGGTGTATGAGTGGCTAATATGAAGTGAATGCCCTCTGAAGGCTCCTCAAGCAGCTTAAGGAAGGCATTTTGGGCATTTGTCGCCATTCTTTCGGCAAAATCAATGATTATTACAGATTTACCGGTCTGAATTGATCTGGTTTGGGTATAAAGCCGGCGAATACTATCAACGCTGATAACTCCCCTATCTAGATCAACTTTTTCATCTTTTTCAGGTAGTACCACGAAACTAAGCGTTCCAATTTGAGATGCCAGATACTTAGCCACAGTCGCCAGGCCAATACCAGTTGGCCCGGTTAGTAGCAGCGCCTGCGGCATGTCGCGTAACATCAAAGATAAGACTAGGTCGCTAGCTGGATTAATTAATGGTTTTTTCATAATTATTTAACCTGTAAGAACTTATCGGTGAACTCGGTGGGAATTGGCGCCTCAAAGATACGCCTTTCACCCACCGGAATGGTGATTTCTAGGCTCATAGCGTGCAAATACAAACGATCAGCTGGCTTGCCGTAGACCTTATCACCTAAAATTGGCGTGTTAATGTAGCGCATGTGAACCCGCAGCTGATGAGTTCGGCCCGTGCGCGGATACAGTTTTACGAGTGAAAGTTTGTCAGTTTCATCGATAACTTCATAACGTGTTAGAGCAGACTTACCTTTGACATCAACTCTGAAAGTACTTGGAGCGGATGGATTACGGCCAATTGGCAAATCAAGTTGGGCCTTTGGTAGTTTTGGTATCCCATCAAGCACGGCAATGTAGGTCTTTTTTGCGCGACGATCGGCAAATTGCTTTTGCAGAAGTACGGCCGTTTGCGAATTACGAGCACCAATCATAATACCGCTCGTATCGCGATCCAATCGATGTATAATACCGGGGCGGTTAGTCTCAAGATTATATGTCGTATAACGACGGAAAAAATCAGCAACCGTAAACTCATCGTTAATTGCACCCTTACTGTGTGACAGCACACCAACTGGTTTATTAATCACGACGACATTATCATCGATGTAAATAATCGGCAAAGTCGATTCGCTATAATCAGTTTCCGCAGGTATCGAAACTGCAATATCATCTGACTTTAAAATATCAAATTTAGTCGATGATTGAACCGTTCCATTGACGGCAATATAGCCAGATTTGATGTATTTTTGCCAGGTACTACGTGAAATATCCGGGTAGCGCTCGGCAAGTTCTTGATCAAGGCGAACTTTGGGTGATTTAACGGCAAATAGATAAACTTCCTTACCTTTAAATGGTAACGCGTAGTTTTTGCCAGAATCACGTGGATTCTTGACTAAATCTCCGACTACATCCTGCTTGTCAGATCGAACCTGGTCGATTATAAAATCAGCATCATCTTCGGCGGTATCGTCATACAAAATGTAAAATTCATGTTTGGCAAATCGAAAACTTGCCATCGTACTGACAACTGTCGGATTGGTAATATTAAGCATCGAAACATGGCGTGGGACGTTTTCATCGCCAGCCACTTCATATTTGCGCAATATTCCTATTACGTCATTACTAGATATTTTTACCATTAGTTAGCCTTTGGTCGCAGTCCAACCGCTTGCTGAGCGCGCAGTAAGGTGGCGTTGGCGATTGGCGTCAGGTCTCGTTCGGATTGTTCAAGTTTGGCAATAACAGCTGAATCGTCAACATTTGCTAGTTTTGATTGAAAATCAGTTAGGAATTGTTCGACCTCATCAGCGACAACTTTCTTAAAGTCACCATAGCGAGTTTGACCTTCAAATTCTTTAACAACTTCATCACGGTTTACACCGCGTAGTAATGCCAAGATTTCGAGTAAATTACTAATACCTGGCTGATTTTGACGGTCAAAATGAATCATCGCAATATCATCAGTCGTTGCACCCATAACCTTTTTAGCAGCCTCGGCGGGACTATCGCCAAGATAAATTACACCCCGACCGGATTCATCGGATTTGCTCATCTTTTTAGTTGGGTCAATTAGATCCTTGATCCGTAGACCCTGGTCTTTACCAAAGAATTCATGTTGCGCCTGGACGGCCTCGGGAATAGTGAAGACGTCACCAAACCGACTATTCATGCGTTCTGCAATATCGCGCGTAAATTCAAGGTGTTGCGATTGGTCATCGCCGACAGGAATATACTGAGCGTTATAAAGTAGGATATCAGCGGCCATTAACACTGGGTAGTTAAATAGACCAACCGAAACGCTTTCATTACCATCACCGGACTTTTCTTTAAACTGAATCATTCGACTCATTTCGCCAAAACCTGTAAAGCAATCTAGAATCCAGGTTAGTTCGCTATGAGCTGGTATGTAGCTTTGGCGGTATAGAAAAATATCAGGATTATCAAGAGGAAGTCCGGCTGCTACAAACAGTCGCGCGTTATGAAGAATTTGCTCGTATAAGACATTATGGTCGACAGGTGTTGTGAAACTGTGCAGATCAGGAATAAACATATTGACCTGGAACTCACTTGATCTAGTTTTAGCCATATCTACAATCGGCAAAATACCACCAAAGTAATTACCTAAAGTTAGATCACTATTTGCTCGAATACCAGTTAAGATGACAGGTTTACTCATTAATCCTCATTATACAACACAGTCGACAGTAGTACGACGCTATTTACTGAAGACACAGATTTTGTCCGCTCAAGTCAAATTGGCAGTTGCCGGTTTTTGATAGAATAACAACCTTTTTTACTGTTGAAAATTGTAGTAAGTTTGCTTTGATGGTTTCTTGCGCCGTGGCATCCGACATTGTGCCAATCACATCAAACGTGCGACAGAATCGTAGAGTTGCTACGCCGCCAGCAATTGTAAGTTTAAAATCTTGACCGTCACAGTTGCTTACGTCGTTTCTGACTCTGACGGTACTGTAGAGCCCCAGCGCAGCCTCATCACTTGTCGGTCCAACAATTAACTGACTAATGGCATACGTACCAATAGCCGGTGTCGGTGACGTCCGATTAACTGGAAAAGTTTTCGATGGGTCGTTATCAGAATCTGGGTGCTTGGAAAAATAGACTTTTACTAAGTATCCCTGCGGGACGACCACAGGCGCTTGACCTGTATCGGTTTGAACAGCCGGTGAGTTGGTCTGTTGCGATTCAGATGGCGCGCTAGTTGGCTTAAAGAAGATAACAGCCACTAGTGCTGCCGATAAGGCTACTACTACTAATGCGGCTGTGACAGTGAGTGTATGTTTATTCATGATAAACCTCCTGTGGTGATTACATTATACTCCCACAACTATACAAAAACACCACCCCGAAGAGTGGCATTTTTGATAGCACTGAAGCAATTTCTATCGCTTTGAGAACTGTTCGCGCTTACGAGCCGAACGAAGACCATATTTCTTACGTTCTTTTTCGCGAGAATCGCGTTTTAGGAACTCGGCTTTTTTAAGCGTTGGGCGAAGATCAGCAAAACCAGTGGTTAATGCCTTTGCAATCGCAAGCTTAATTGCGTCAACTTGACCAGCAATACCACCACCCTTTACAAGGACAGTAATATCGAAGTCTTTTTGCTTGTTAACAAGCGCTAGCGGATCAGTGATTTCAGCAACATGTGTCTTGTTGTCACTGAAGTATTCGCTGGCTGGCTTGTCGTTGATTGTGACTTTACCTTTACCAGCGTATAGACGGGCTGAAGCAGTTGCGCTTTTGCGTCGTCCTAAACCGTAAAAATATTTAGAATCAGCCATTATTATTTAACCTCAACTTTCTCTGGAGTTTGAGCGGTGTGAGTGTGAGTCTCACCCTTAAAGACGCGTAGGCGCTTTAGACGCTCAGCAGCTAACTTGTTGCGAGGCAACATACCTTTAACAGCTTCCTCAATGATTCGCTCTGGATATTTAGCACGCACTTCGCCCAAAGTTGCATCGGTGATGCCACCTGGGAAACCGGAGTGGTGGTAATAAATCTTGTCAGTCTCTTTATCACCAGTTACAACCAACTTTTCAGCGTTGATAACTACAACGTAGTCACCAGCGTCGATGTGTGGTGTATAAGTTGGCTTGTATTTACCGATAAGATATTTAGCGATAACCGTCGAAACGCGTCCAAGTGGAGCGCTTGAAGCATCGATCAAAATCCAGCGGCGTCCAACTTCACTTGGCTTTTGGCTGTATGTCTTAACATTAACCATTACTTAGTCTCCTCTTTTGCGACAGCTTTTAGCTCGTCAACAAAGCCGATAGTGGCCATTTGAGTACCATCACCAACGCGTAGTCGTGTGCGCTCAACGCGTACGTGACCACTGTTGCGACCTGTCAGCTGTGGCGCAATTTCGTCAACTAGCTTGAAGGCAGCCGCTTGGGTTGTAAGTGCAGCAATCACCTGACGGCGGTTGTGAAGATCACCCTTTTTGGCTTTGGTAATAACTTTTTCAATATATCGAACTAGCTCTTTAGCTTTTGGCAAAGTTGTTTCAAT
>JAJXYZ010000022.1 GCA_021780305.1 bacterium
ATCCCGAGCAGCCTTGTCGCGTAGTAAGGTATCGATTTGCTGCGCATCCTCACTAACCCTAAGCGCCATTTGATTAATTCCGGTCAAGTATAGATTGTTCAAGTTTTTTACTCGGCTTAGCGCCACATAACCCATGCCCTCAACGAAGGCTTTTCGCAGATCAATTCGAGCGGCATCTAGCGTCATGCCTTGTGATTTATGAACGGTAATCGCCCAAGCTAAACGAAGCGGAATCTGGGTAATACTGGCGCGTTTTTTATCACCGTCGCGTAACTCCCACGTATCTGGTAGCATAGTCACAATTTTGCCATTTTTAAATTCGACAACTGGATATTCTGTGCCGGCTTCAAAGTCCATTACAACACCCAAACTACCGTTGGCATATTTACGCTCGGTACTATTCTTTACAGCCATAACCAACGCGCCCTTTTTAAGTCGCAGTACGGCCGGAGCTAAAACTGAACGTTGCAAATTTTCGACATAGTTGTCCGACCCAGTCGTTGACTGTGTATAAAATATTTCGTCACCCTCAAGTTCGTCAAGCTTAGCATCGTTTATCTGATCGACATCAACATTTACAGTATGGAGTTCAGTCAAAATCTCGTCGGCCGATGGCTCAATGCCAACTCGATCTAATAATTTTTGAGCATGATGTCGACGCAGTTCACCGCCCCGAAGCGAATTCAAAATATCAAGCAGCGTTTCATCATCCTGACGGTGCTGTTCTTCAAGATAGCAAATCGTCGGATCAAGTTCTTGCCATACCTTGCTACTAACCACAAAACCACCCGCCCGTGAATCACCCCTGTTAATTGGCGGTAGTTGAAAAAAGTCACCACTCATTACAATCTGAATTCCGCCAAATGGTTCATCTTTTTTGCGAACAATCCGACAAATTTCGTCGACCATATCCAGGCGAAAATCATGTAACATACTAATCTCGTCAATAATTAATATGTCAGTTTTTTCAATAATTTCACGCCGGCCTTTGGCGATGTTATCAACAAAACCGTTATGTAAACTATCAGACACGCCAATCCCACTCCAACTGTGAATCGTCGTCCCACCCAGGTGTGTTGCTGCCAGTCCAGTTGTCGCCGTCACCGAGACATGCTTGCCTTCACTTCTAGCTAGGCGAATTAGTTGATTTAACACAAAAGTCTTACCGGCGCCCGCTGGCCCGGTTAGCAAAACACTTTCTCCCGAAAGCATCACCTCTAGTGCAATCCCCTGTTTCATTCATCTAAGTATATCATTTTAAGATAATAAGCGGCTACTCGGCTATAATAAATATATGATTCGATTTGCTCTTCGCTCGCTATGGCGCGCACTAATATTAGCTGCTGGCGTCCTTATTTTGTGGTGGGTTATTTTTAAGGCCGTCCCCTACGCTGACGCCCGATTACCAATCTTTGTTGTCGTAGTCCTAGCCTATTGCTTTTTAGTCTACGTTGTCGTGCCGGTACTAATTCGTATTTTTCGACTGTTTATCAAATCAAATCATGTTCCCCATTACGCTACAACTTATGATGGTTGGCCCTCTGATCCGATAAACATTGCAATTATCGCCAAAAGTCGTCAACACCTTCAGCAAATTATGGAGCAGGCCGGTTGGTATACGGCTGATCCAATGACCTTAAAAACCGCCATCCGCGAAGTTATTTCGATAATCTTTAATACCCCCTCTCCTAGAGCACCATTTAGCCGACTTTTCTTGTTTAACCGCTCTCACGATATCGGCTTTCAAATCCCATCAAACCCCGCTGGTAGCGCCCGTACCAGGCATCATGTCCGTTTTTGGCGCGTCGAAGAGCCAACTAGGCCTAGTACCAACAACCATTACGAATTTTGGATGAGCAAACTTCGCAGCCTATTAAAAATCGAGAAAGAAGTCTGGATTGGCGCCGCGATTGAAGATACACACCCTCTAAACATCAGCTGGCGTGACGGTGGCCGAATCATTCATGGCGTTAGTCAAGACGCCGACCGCGAGCGTGATTTTTTAGTGCATAGTTTAGAAAAAATCGAACAAGTTAAAAAAGTTTCACTAACAAAGGCTGGCGAAGAAATTAAATTCCGTGGTCAACAATATTTCAAGGCAAGCTTCACAGTAGACGGTAGTATTGAAGTTATAACCCTTAAATAACTATCCGCGCGGCGGTTCGCCCTCTGGATCGTCAAGCAGCTTCTTGCTCTTGACCTCATAGCGTCGTCCGGTTAGCTGACTCGTGATGTAATCTTCGTTAATTAAATTCACAAAGGTATCAAGGTCATTGCCGTCCAATATAATAATTGCGCCAGCATCGTCAGTCATCAGTTCTAGCTGCATCTCGTCAGCGTAATCAATAATTTGATCCTGAGTAATCGCGCCAACTTCAATTTTTTGAATTTTATTAACTGTCTTTTTTCGTTCACGTACCATCGACTGCAAATCAAAGCCATCAGGAAAGCTTAGCTTGAACTGCTTTTCAATCTCAGCAACTTTTTTGTCCGCTAAAGCCTGCTTTTTGTAATCATAATTAAACATATGTTCGAATTTCGGCTGATTAAAAACAAATATATCGCCCTTTATAATTAGTACTTGGTTGTCAGTCGGTATCTTTAAGCCAACGTCAGCTTGGAATGATCCAAACTTGCCATCGCGAAATTCCCACGCGGTCGCACCCTTCAAAACTTGTCCCTGCGAGAT
>JAJXYZ010000067.1 GCA_021780305.1 bacterium
TGTCAGTCCGCTTTTTTTAAGTTCCGAGATGACCGTTAAGCTATTTGATAGGTACGTAAAGTCACCATTCATCTTTTTATTAAGAACGTTATTATGGCCTAGTCCTTCAAAGATATTTTTAATTACTTCATAGCGACTAAGTTCATCGGCGGGTCGAAAATGAGCACCTTCGTAAAAGAATTCGCCGTATTGATTAATAATCTCGCTACCAAAGCTGTGAAAAGTATGAATTGCTACCTTGTAGGCATCTTTACCGATTATTCCAGTTAAACGTTCGCGCATAGCATTAGCGCCGCTGTCGGTAAAAGTTAAACACAAGATATTTTCCGGCAAAGTATCGGTCTGGCGCAGGATATTAGCAGTCCTGATACTTAGAAGTTCGGTTTTACCAGTCCCTGGTCCGGCGATGACCATGACGGGGCCATCGATAGTATCGACGGCCTCTTTTTGTGCCGAGTTGAGGTTTTTGTAACGTCTCTCAAAGTCCATTAGTATCTATTGTAGTCGATAGATTATATGACGTCGAGCTTTAGATATTTGACAAGTGATACAATGATAGTTATGAGTGATAAGATGTACGAAGAATTGGCGCTGGAGCGCAGTATTAAAGAAAAATTTGGTGTCGATACTGACATCCGTCAAGCGGTTGTTTTTAAAGTACCAGTTAGCCATACATCAGAGGCGACCTTGTTTCTAACGTCCAAAAAACAGCTTTATCTATATATTTTTGGTGAGTCGAAACTATTGCTAGGTGATGTTAAAAAGATTGTTTCACACATGGGCTTAAAGGCTGATACTTACCTACCACCAAAAGGCCGACCGAACTACTTTACAGAGGTTGGTTCGGCTAAGTTTCGCGATGTTTTTCCGGGTCGATCGCACATTAGCGATGATGACATCGTTTTTTATAAGACTCTATCACCTTACAACCCAGCCCTTGTTTTAATAAGCGAAGTCAACGGCGGCGTAATCTATCAGTTTGACGCCGACTCGGCCACAGGTTGGCGCCATGCAGCAAAATTCGCATATCGTCGCATTAAAACTAGCTAATGAATATCTTTTTCAATTAATCCGTTGTATTTCGGATTACTTATCAAAGCTTTGACCTCGGGGGTTAGTATATATAACCCTGTTGAATACTTGGAATCACCAGCGGCTAAGTCGCCTAAATATTCCCAATTATTATCGACGGCTGCAAATAATAGTATTGATTGAGGGTTTTTGCTCGATAAATATACAGTTGAATAAGAAACATTTTTGTCAGTTTTAGTAATTCTTAGTGCGCGAGTAAACTTAATTGCGGCGTGCGATTTGTCGTAGATGGCTAGTAATTTTTCAATCGCAGCATACTCGCTTTCTAGATCGGTTTTATCAACACAGGATATCTTGTGCGAAGTTCTCATACCGGAGTCTGCAGCCGGTGTGGCGTCTTCGAGTTGACAGACGGCTTTATCGCCTCCAAATGTCGTATAGGCCAGTTCATTTGTCGAACTAGACGGACTATTGGTTTTTACGAGTCCATATTTATTCATGAATGTTGTTAATTCAGGTTGAACCGAGGCATTATCGTTTGCTTGAGTCTTTGATATTGCAGTGAACAATGTCGACGTATTAGTTTGGACGGTAACACTATATGATTTGTTGGCTAGCTGGAAGCTGACTGACGACGGATTGTTAATTTGTTTTTGATATAACTTTGACGATAACGAAGCGATATCAGTGCTATTATTTATGTTTTTAATGACATCGGCAGCCGAAATTGCATTTGAACTATTCTTAGTTGTAACGACGCTTTTTAGTATATAGATTGTGGCTAAGGACGATAGCGCTAACAGTAAAATAGAGATAACGACTGCAAAAAGCTTTCGATGCGATTTATGGCCTAGGTTTTGATTATTTTGCTGCATATTTTATCCCTTATTTATTTGAACTAATAAACTCGCAGGTAGTTGTAGGATTCTGGAGACATTGGCGAAGCATAATAATTTGTCGTACATTGATAACTACCCCAATACTCGACATAGCCCGAGGCGATCCATGGTGAACCGACATAACCCCAGGGGTGTGGACCATAGTAGGATCCGCCTACAAAATGATCATGGAAAGTGCCATTTACTACCCAGGTGCCGGCTGGACAGTTACCAGAATAGCTTGGGTCACCGTTAACATTATGGGTATACGATGCTGGTCCTAAGTAATTTGGAGCTGATGGTTGAGAGATTGGGTCCACTACGTATGCTGACGGTATCGCACTCTGGGCGCTGTCGACGCTAGTACCGCGGCAGATTGCACTGACCGCAAAAGTATATTTATAGCCCTGATTTGCCCCTACGGAAATACTTGGGACGGTAGTGGACCATGCGTTCCAGGCTGCGTTCCAGGCACCATCGTTTATGTTATAAACCATTTCGTACATGACTGTGCCGTCGGTACAGGAGGTTGCGGTCGCGGTGCCGACAGCATAACCTCCGGCCATTCCTGCACTTAGCCCTGGTGGGTTGACTGGTGCGGCGATTGGACTTGTTACGGAAGCTACGTTCGACCAGTTACTAGTATAGGAGCCGTTTACGGCCTGCGTGCGAAGGTATATCAGAGTTCCGCCTTGTCCGGTTGGACCCCAGCTAAAACTTAATGCTGTCGTTGAGCTAGCGCCACAATAGCCGCCACCCCAGTTGGTATTATCGTATGAGCATTGCACATTATAGCTAGTGGCGTGTGGGATTGCCGCCCAGGATGAAGTGAACGTTTTTGATGAATTAGCGACCGCGCTTACATTTGGCGCTGCTAGACTCCAGGTTGACATAACGTACACATTTGACCACGGTCCATTACCAGTCGCCGAATTAGCTCTCACTCTGAAGAAATATGTGGTGTTTGGACTTAGTCCAGACGATATGATTGAAGTATTTGTCGTATTGTTGGTAACAAGGCTTGTCGAGAAGTCACCACTGGTTGATCGTTGGAAGTCGTAGCTGGTTGAACTTGCTATGGCCGACCATGAGCTATTGATTTGCGTGAAGCCATTTGTGCCATCTGGAGTAGACGTTAAGACAGGTGCACCGTTTACAGCGAAAGTCGTTTTGTGGCGACTACTTATAGTGACAATTTGGCCAGTAGACTCTTGAACATATTTTAATTGGAACACTAAACAATCTGCTCCAGTTAGGCAGGTCGAGCTAGTGTCGCCAACATACGCAAAGAAATCTGGCTGTGAGGAGTTAGTCAGGTCGGTACATTGAATCGAATTGGTTGTACCGGACGGAGCTTTTGGTGTAACCAGTGTCTGCGGCTGGACGCCAGGGAGAACAGATGTGGTGACTGTTGAGGCGCTGCCAGTTAAGGCTGCGCAACCTGGGTACTCACCGTTTTGTTCGTAATATTTTTCAAGTGATTCAGCTAAAAGGGTGGCTTGGTTTGACCTGGCGCTGTCGCGCGTATCTGCTTGATAACGGCCAAATCCCATAAAAGTAATCGTCGCTAGAATGCCAATGATGGCAATAACTACTAGTAACTCGACCATAGTAAACCCGCTTGTGGTTTTTCTCATATCGATAGTGTACCAAAAAATAATGAGCTGGTCTAATATTTTGTTATTATTTTACTAAATCAAGCACAACTAGATGTTCAATATGTGGCGTGCGCGGGAAAAAGTTGTAACCGCGGTGGGCTTTGACGCCATATTTATCGGCTAGTCGGGCAACATCGCGCGCTTGAGTAACTGGGTTACAGGACAGATAAATAATGCGCTCAGGCTGGGTTTCAAGTAGCTTATTAACAACATCTTCGTGTAGGCCAGCACGTGGCGGATCAACAATTATAATACTGCCCGAATTAATATTTTCTAAGACCGCTTCGGTCGGCGCTAAAATTGCTTGAACACTTTTTTCGCGGTCGAGTGCGGTGATATTGCGCTTCATTTCACGTACGGCATGTTCGTTAATTTCAACCATAGTGACGTTTTTACCGCCAATTGTTAGGCCAATCGTGCCGACGCCGCTATATAAATCAAGCGTTGGCTTGTTATCACTCACCCACTGTTTCATATCTGTTAGTGCTTGCTCGTAAACTGGTAGATTAATCTGGAAAAAGCCTTCGACTGCGTACGTAAACGGCACGCCCAGGATGGTATCGGTCAGACTAGTTGTACCCCATGATTGTAGGCGTTTAGTTATAACGCTGGCTGGACTTTTTGGATTAGAGAAAATCAGTTCAAAACCTATGATTCCGCCATTTTCCCTTAGTAGTTCTAGCTCGGTATCTGTTAACAACTCGAAAGCTTCGTCTTTGACGTATAGTTGCAAAGCGACGTTGCCAGAGCTATCGCACCTAACAAGCAGAGTTTTTAGCATGTATGCGCGTACATCTGGCTTGCGGCGTAGCAAGTTTCGGACGGTTACGGCAGCTTTATTGATTTGAGGATTCGCTAGACTAGTGCCTTCGACTGGGATTTTGCCGTGGCTTGAACGACGGAAAAAGCACAAATCTAACTGTTCGGCCTCTTTATCCCAATACCAGCTATATTCAATTTTGTTGCGATATTCAAATTGCTTACCGTCGCTGTAAACTTCAATTTTTTCCGGTAAAACGATGTCGTGTAGTTCAAAGGCTTCTTCGATTAAAGCCGCTTTGTAGTTGCTTTCGGCCGCAAAATCCATAATTTGCCATGGACTAGTCGACAGATAGCTATCTTCGTCCTGCGGTTTGATACGTTCACTACTGGCTTTAATTACCTCTGTGACGATACCCTCAGCCAAATTAGACTTCTTTTTGGTAAGTTGGACCTTAACAGTTTCGCCGGGAAGTCCACCCCAAGTAAATAGTTTGCGACCATCGTCAAGTGTGCCGAGGGTTTGGCCACCGCCAACTATTTTTTCTAAGACGGCTTCGACTACTGGTAGGATTTTTTTACTCATCTATTCAGTATACCTGATGGCGTGATATAATTGCGTATGTTTTGGGATGTCGCCAAGTGGTAAGGCACCAGGTTCTGGTCCTGGCATTCGGGGGTTCGAATCCCTCCATCCCAGCCATGAGTCTTCGGACTCGTAGTCAGAGAAGAAAATATTGAGTTGACCCCTGTTATCTTTGAGATATCAGGGGTTCCAAGTTGGACATCAGAGAACGTTGGAGCAGTGTTGAATAAAACCCCGAAATACCGTGCCTGTTGCACGGGATTTTCATACTGTAACAGTAGTTCATCGAGGTGTTCCAAGAAGTGTCGGACGAATGCGCCGGCTTTTTGTATATCTGAAGGCTTTTGTGGCTGCAAGGTCTCGCGCTTTGCGGAAAGTTCTGTTATTTCTTCTTCCATTTTCTCTATATCCTCCTCCATATATTTAATAGCTGTTGCTGACGACAAGAACCGTATTTTATCGACCGACTGGCGGATCTGCTCTTTGAGGTTTGCAATCCGTAGATCAATCGTCACCGCCTCTTGGTTTAGAGTGATGAGCTGCTTATCGAGCTGTTCGCCCATTTTGCTGATTAGGGCATCAATATACTCTGGCGCGACCGTGATGTTTTTGACAAAGTTTTCTATGGCCTCGTCAAAATCTTTCTTTGGGACTCTGAAATAGTGCCCTCTGTTACAGTGGTATGCCGGAAAGTAGCCACCGTGTCGTCCGCGTGAGGCACTGCCATAAAGCGGTTTATTACACCCCGGACACATGACGATACGTTTATACGGAAAATCCTCGTTGCGAGCTCCTTTGTTTGCAAGATGCTCCGGCACCTTTCGTCTCGTGATACGTATGCCATCCCCTCCTTCGCTGATGGCATACTTGTCGTGATTCGCGGCGTTCCATAGCTCTATCGAAACAAGGCCGTCAAACTGACACTTTACAGGCTGACCTTGCGTCCATTTCTCGGGGTTTATACCGGCATAGACTGGGTTTTCAATCATGCCCCACATCGTTTTGAGTGTGAGTGGGTCGCCACCAATTGTTCGGATGATTTTTGTCCGATCCTCTCTGTCGCGCACATAGCGCTCACGTGTCTTGAAGCCGAGTGTGTTGAGTCGTTCGACGATTTGATTATCATCAAGCGTGCCACGTGCTCGCAGCTCAAACAGCTTTACTACTAATGGCGCCTCCGTCTCGTGTGGCCGAAGTACGGAACGTTTTCCTTCACGGGTCTCGATATGCTCGCTGATAAAGCCGTAGATAGGACGACGTACCCAGTAGCCCATGCGGGCATATCGTATCTGTGCGCCAATCATGCGAGTTTGGATGTCGCGGACTTCGTCTTTGGCACGCTCTGCCTCCAAGATTTCAGACTTCTTCGTCGGGGAGTAAACGCTCCACTTATATTCCACGCCAAGATGTTCGAGTGTATTAACCTTCTGCCCACCAATAACCCCATAGATATCCACGAGCGATACCTCGGCATCATCGAGCTGGTTCTTAAGCGTATTGTAAAACTCCGATCCGCCTCTAGTGAAACGGTCAATCGACTTAATGATGACCTGTTGGACACCGTGCTTCTTATTCTTGCAGTAATCGACAACCTCTTGCATTGGCTGCTGTGCTTTCGAAGCAGACTCAAGGAACACGAAGAACTTCGAGATTGTGACACCCCGCGATGCGGCGTACTGCTCAATCTGGCGCTGTTGGTCTTCAGGTGAGTCACCGTTGATGCCCTGCTTAAGGCTAGAGACACGGATTGCCCCAACGGCGTTAATCGGAAGTGTCATGCTACCAATCATGGCTGCGACCCCACTATTCTGGCGTAGACTTCACCGCCCGACGTGTCATCCGCAATCATCCTGTCTACCATGAGACTGACAAGCAAATCGAGCCGCTCTTCGTCGGTCATAGACAGCGTATCCTGAATCATGAGGTCTTCCTCGGATAGTGCGCTGTGTGCCTCGTTTGCTTGTGACATATACCCTCCATTCGGGAGGTTGTCGCGCTGGCATTCGGCTAGATTATTTGTCCCAGGGTCGTCCTGGCTTTGGTCGTTCTGTGAGTTCTTTGTTTGCTAAGTCTTTGAGCTGCTTGTCACCTGCACTGGCGAGTAGTTTTAAAATCAGCTCACTCAGGGTCAGGCCGTGCTTCTTTGCGACAGCCTTCGCACGTTCACGAAGGTCATCCGTAACGCGTATCTGCATGCTGACTATCTTTCTGGACATATGCCCTATTGTAGCATAATTAGTAGTACTGGTTATCTGTTGTTTCTAGCCGAATTGTCAACGTACAACCTCTATATAAATAGTATTACTAATTAAGATAAATAGCAATACTAATTACACTTTTTGTATTGTATTATTTACCTGCAGTGCATAGCAGGTAAAACGGTATTATTTTACAGAGCTAGATATTTACTATTTACTCTCCCTTTATATATACTACGTATAAGAGAGAAGAAATGTATGAGCAGTGAAGATTTAGGTTATAAATTAACAGGTCAACAGCAACGTGTCTTAAAGTTATTATTCAAGTTCAGATTTGTATCAGCATGGTTATTAGCAGATGTTATGGGTATTCGTAGGGCTAGTGTCTATGAAGTATTGGAGCAGTTAGTAGTAAAAGAGTTAGTCATAAAAGTGTATGAAGATGTTTTCAGAATAGATAGGAAGCCCGCCTACTACTACCTGAATAAAGCTGGTGTTACGACTGTTCGCAAACTCATGGACGTCAAGGAGTCCGCCGTCCATGCCCTCTACAAGAACGACGAGGCCACTGATGAGTTCATAGACCACTGTCTGGTCGTCACCGCTTGCTATGTTTCAATCCTCCGCTTCCTCCCCGAAGGCTCTGATATCTTCACCAGAGCGGAGATCAACCGCTTCAAACAGTTTCCAAAGAACCGTCCCGACCTCTACATTCGCACGCCAGATGGCCATGAAGCAGTCGTCGTAGTGATCGACGACAAACCTTCCTACATTATCCGAAAGCGCCTCGATGAGATCATTACCCATAGTGAGGATGAGGGGTGGCCGAACGATACCTATCCCCATATATGTTTTATTCTGAAAGATACCAGCACAAAAAATAGCTTACTCTACGCCACTCACAAGCGACTTGAGAGCATGGGGATGGATGAAGATGAGCTACATATCCTCGCAACTTCGCTCAAGCAACTGACTAGCGACTCTGAGCGTATCTGGTCGAATGCTTTTTATCCCGCTAAGCAAGTTGCACTCTTCGAATAGGTAGGATAAGTGCGGAAGTGACGATTGTATGAGAGCGGGACGCGATCATGCAATGGTCGCTACTAGAGGATAGGGACAGTCCGTAACGTATGAGTGTCAGACGTGTGCATTGTCTTCCGAAGGAAGAGTATGCACCGGATGGCGCGAGTAAGTACGGATACTTGGTTTTGTATTTATGATCAAAGGATCACATTTGGTTTTGATAAGCTGCATTCTTACGGCTGAGCTTGCGAAGACGGAAGTATGCAGGTTCGCCAAGCTTTCCATGTTTGAGCCTTTTTCCGTCCTGCTCAGGACGCGAGAAGCTAGTACTCCTCTGCTAACATAATCGTCAGTACTCGACGGCACTTTTGACTGAGCGGATCACACCAGAATTTAAGTTCCTTGTCGTAGTAATCGATCTTCCAGAAGATCTTCTTACCTTCATAGATCAACGAGCCAAAGTCGTGTTCACCGTACGGATCATTGTCGTCGGTGAACTTACTGTAGTTCTCAATGGCAACACTTAGTCCAATGAGGTCCATAATGCCATCTTGTATGCCAGGCGTGTAGAGCACGTCGAGGCACATACCCCTAAACCTATCATTTAACCTTGCTATTTCTGTTGCTCGCATAGTTTCGGTTTCCATTTGGAACCTCCTTCTATTCATGAGCGGGCTTTCTGCCGCTCTGGCGAGCAAACACGGGCTGGAAACCAAGCATGTCAAGGTGGAGACTGTACTACCTTGACGTGTTTGGTTCACCCGTATAATGAGGAGACAGAGGAAGGAAGCCTAACTAGAACTGCGCTGGCTAAGTCGGTTGGCAATGTACCAACATACCGTATACTAAATATCATGCTCATGACACGTAACTTCAAAAAAGTACCAGATCTCTCATCCCATTTTTGGATAATAAAAATACTATCAACCGCAATGGGCGAAGCCTTATCGGACTTTCTCGTACACAGCATTGAACCAGTCATTGCCGTTCTTATTGGTGCCGTCGGATTGACGATCGCGTTGATTATTCAATTTAGGTCAAAATCATACCAACCATGGAAATATTGGCTAACGGTATCGATGGTTGCTATTTTTGGGACGATGGCAGCGGATGTACTTCATATCGGCCTAGGTGTTCCTTACCTTGTATCGACCATCTTCTTTGGGGTTTCCCTCCTAGCTATATTTATCGTTTGGTACAAAACCGAAAAGACGCTGTCGATCCACAGTATCTATACAATCCGTCGTGAGGTATTTTACTGGTTAGCTGTAATGGCGACCTTTGCGCTTGGGACAGCCACGGGCGATATGACGGCATACACATTAGGCCTTGGCTTCCTCGCCTCGGGGATGTTATTTGTAGTGCTATTTGCTATTCCGGCGATTCTGTATTTCGTATTTAAGATGAACGAGGTTTTGATGTTTTGGATAGCCTACGTACTCACGCGACCGCTGGGCGCCTCATTTACTGACTGGTTTGGCGTGCCCCGCGATCTTGGCGGTCTTAATTTCGGACGCGGCTGGGTGAGCCTTGCGCTTATCGTGATGATCGTCGGCTTAGCGATATATACATCATTAGCCAAGAACGACATAAAAACCAACGGGCAAACATAAAGACCTATCTTGCTCGTCTCACGCCGCTCTCATGCAAGCTCTGCCATGCTTTCTATATGAACTATAGTTACTCCGCACGCCCAGAGTTAAGCCTACGTGCATAATATCCTAGACCCAATACAGTTACTGGCTGCCTTTGGATACGTAGGCCTAGCCGTCATACTTTTTGCCGAGACTGGACTGCTCATCGGATTCTTTTTACCAGGCGATAGCCTACTGTTCGCGGCTGGGCTTATCGCGGCTCAAGGGCATTTAAATTTATTCATCGTGGTGCTCGTCGCGGGTTTTGCCGCAATCGCGGGTGATAGTTTTGGGTATTATTTTGGGCAATCTACTGGGCATAAACTATTTACAAGAAATGACTCTCGTTTTTTCTCACAAGACAATATTACAAAAGCTCATGTGTTTTTTGAAAAATATGGCGCGAGGTCTGTGGTTTTAGCGCGTTTTGTCCCAATTGTGCGTACATTTACCCCTATTGTAGCTGGAGCGAGCAGTATGCCATACGTGACATTCTTACGGTACAACGTCATCGGCGCACTCATTTGGACTATAGGAGTAACGCTTTTAGGGGCACAGCTTGGTCGTATCATTCCTAATATTGATGCCTATATCTTACCGGTTGTGCTTGTTATCATC
>JAJXYZ010000027.1 GCA_021780305.1 bacterium
AACTAGCCAAAGAATGGCTAGACAGCATTCCTAACGGCGATATGGGTGCAATTTATGATTTGATGCGTCGTAAGCACCCTGGCTACAATAGCTCGCTAAACCTTGATTCAATCAAAGAACTTCTTTGCATTAAGGGAACATAACTTCCCTAGACTTATCGTATGATTCGACGTAACCTTATAGCAGCAAGGAGAATTACATGAGTCACGAGGCTAAAATACACGAAATTCAGACATCCATACTGCGGGAACTTCTTTTTACGCGCGAGGCAAGCTTTTCGGAGCTTCGTAAGCAAACAAATGTCGAGAGTGATCATTTTAAATTCCACATAGCCCGACTAAACGATATCGGTTACATTACCAAAAATGACAATGGTAAATATTTGTTGACGCTGGCCGGCAAAGAATATGCTAATAAATTAGATACCGACAGAAATGTGATTGAGCGACAGCCAAAGAGTGCCGTTATTATAGTATTAAAACAGGACGATCAAGTGCTTGTGCAAGAGCGTTTAAAACATCCGTATTTTGGATTTTGGGGGTACCCTGGCGGGAAGATTCGCTGGGGTGAGACTATACTTGAGGCGGCGGCGCGTGAGCTATCGGAAGAAACAGGGTTGACTGCTTCAATGACATATCGTGGGGTCTACCACGAGCGGGTCGAGTCGGCTGAGGATGGTACGATAATCGAAGATAAAATCTTTCACATTGTTCGTGGTATAAATCCGACTGGTGTATTAAGCGACATGTTTCAAGGTGGCAGAAATGCATGGATGAGTCTGAATGATTTGGCGTTAATCGAAAAGAAGTATCTTAGTTGTGATATTGAAACAAAAATCGGCCTTGGCGAAGCGACCTTCATAGAAGCTACTCAGAAATATACTAAAGACGAGTTCTAATATGCCTAAGCCGATTGTACGCTGTGTATTATCTGGCACGTATCACAAGGACCGTGAAGGCCTAACTAGTACTTATAACGAGCTGGTGGCCTATGGTTGCCAAGTTATCTCGCCGCATAGGTTAGATTTTGATGCCGAAGAGACATTTTTTGTCAGAGATAATGCTGAGCGCGACATATCAGAGGAGGTGATTGAGCGACATCACTTGCTGGCTATTAAACAATCTGACTTTGTGTGGTTACACGCCCCAAATGGTTATGTCGGTATAAGCGCTGCGTTAGAGATTGGGTATGCAATCGCGCATAATATCCCAGTGTTTTCATATATAGAATTATCCGAGCCAATTTTTCGCCCGTTCGTTCGTGTCGTACCCAGTGTTTTTCAGGGTATCGAGAGCCTTTCTACGAACTATTCTTAATTTGATTATTAGGCAATCCTGGTATACTGGTGCCATGCAATTTATGTACATTTTTGCTAAATACGTTTTGTACTTTCTTGTTTATAGCTTGTTGGGCGCACTGTCCGAGACACTTTTTAGATTAGTTATCGATCATCAGCTGTATGGTATACATGGTTTTATGCATTTGCCACTGTTTCCGATTTACGGTTTTGGCGCAATTCTTATAATAAAATTACTTACTAATCTTCGGCGAAACCCGATTTTGATATTTATTTTTGGATCTTTGATTGCCACAATGCTCGAGTTTATGGGCAGTTTGATTATTGAAGCTGTGTTTAAGGAGAGAATCTGGGACTATAGTAGTATGCCGTTTAATCTCGACGGTCGGGTAAGCCTTATAAGCTCATTTGGATTTGGCATTGGAGCGATAATTGTAGTTTATCTAATTCACCCCCTAGTAGTGAAGTTAATAAATCGTTTACCAAAAATACCAACTATTTCAATTGCTACGGTCGCTTTTGTAGTCCTAATCATCGACTTTATATATTCTGTGATTGACCGCCTCGCAAGCTAATTTTATTTATTTTGGTATGATAAAGACATGAAAACAGTCTTATTTGTGCCGGGCTATCAAGAGGATTTAGAGTCGCGCGATTATAAATCCACTATTAGCGCAATTAAAGAGCGAGGCTACGATGTAAAGTTTGTGCCAATCAACTGGAAGCGTACAACAATAGATCAATGGGTTGATGAATTAGAGGCGGTATATAATAAATGCGACCCGAAGCAAACAATTATCGCAGGATTTTCATTTGGTGCGATTACGGCTTTTGTTGCTTCCGCAAAACGAAATCCGTTTGAGCTTTGGCTATTCTCCTTATCGCCATATTTCGAAGAAGATGTCAGCAGTCCTAATATGAAAAAGAGCTGGCTTAATATCATCGGTCATCGTCGCGCAACGGCCTTTAGTAAACTTAATTTCAAAGAATTATCCACCAATATAAATTGCAAAGTTTTGATATTTGTCGGTGAAATTGAAATGAACAAATGGCCCGATATGAAAGAGCGTAATAACATTGCTCATAAGCTACTGAATAATAATAAGCTAACAATTGTGGCGGCTGTTGGTCATGACGTCGCTAATCCTAAATACATCGAAGCTATTAAACTTACAATTTAACAAAGTCTTACGCCGCGCGCCTATAAATTCTAATTGCGAAGAAATAAGCGACAATTGTAATACCTATACACCAAGCCAGTGCAATCCAAATGTCGTTTCCAGCGGAACCCGCCTCAAGTAGTGATCGAATAGAGTTAACAATAGTTGTGACCGGTTGGTTTTCGGCAAATACACGAACCGCGGTCGGCATTGTGTTGGTCGGTACAAATGCCGAGCTAATAAATGGTAATAGAATAAGCGGATAAGAGAATGCGCTCGCGCCATCAATTGATTTTGCCTTTAGGCCAGGAATGATTGCTAGCCACGTTAGCGCTAACATAAATAGTAAAAGCATGCCTATAACCGCAATCCAGGCCAGTATACTTGCGCTTGAGCGGAATCCCATAATAAGCGCGACGCCAATAATTACGACTAACGAAATCGAATTTGAAACGATTGACGTTAGTACGTGACTCCACAAAACCGCCGAGCGATTAATCGGCATTGAGTTAAACCGTGCAATGATTCCTTTTTGCATGTCTATGAATAAACGGAAGGCTGTGTAAGATACGCCAGAAGCAACTGAAATTAATAAAATACCCGGGAGCAAGTAATTAACATAGTTGCTAGTACCGGTATGAATCGCACCGCCAAAGACGTACACAAACAGCAACATGAAGGCTATCGGCATAATTGTTACGGTGATTATTGTGTCTGGGCTACGTAGGATGTGTCGCATGCTACGACCAAGCAGAATAAATGTTTCGCGTAAAGGATTCATTAGTTTGTCTCCTTTTTTCCGGTTATTGCAAAGAATATTTCTTCCAAAGTAGGCTGTTTTTCAACATATTCTTTTTTTACTGGCGGTATCAATTTCTTTAAATCGTCAAGCGTCCCGTTTGCGATAATCTTACCGGTATGAAGGATGGCTATTTTGTTAGCAAGATGTTCGGCCTCTTCAAGATACTGGGTTGTTAGTAGAATTGTTGTACCGTTATTCGCGAGTTCTTTGATAGTCTTCCAAACTTCAAGGCGAGCCTCTGGGTCAAGGCCTGTTGTTGGCTCGTCTAAAAAGATTACAGTTGGTTTGCCAATTAGACTCATACTGATATCGAGACGGCGCTTCATACCGCCCGAATAAGTAGACACTAGACGGTTTGCGGCCTCTTCAAGGCCAAAGCGCTTCAGTAAACCATTTGCGGTTTGCTTAGGGCTAACATCGGCTCTTAGTTTAGCTATAAGCTCGAGGTTTTCTCGACCAGTTAGCATATCGTCAACAGCTGCAAACTGACCAGTTAAACTAATGCTAGCGCGCACTTTTCCTGGTTGGTTATTAACGTCGTATCCTGAGATTATTACTCTGCCAGAGTCAGCTTTTAACAGTGTCGAAAGAATCTGTATGACAGTTGTTTTACCGGCTCCGTTTTGTCCAAGTAGGGTAAATATTTCACCTTGGCGTATTTCAAAATTGACACCTTGTAGGACTTTTGTATCTTTGAATGATTTTCGAAGATTTCTTACCTGTACTATGTCCTTTGTCATTTTACTCTCCTTTTTTATCTAGTTTTTCTGCAATCTTTTTGTTTAGTTTATCTCGTTGTTGAGCTTGATATGACTTCTCGCCACGGACGAGTTCATCGGCAAATGCAGCTACGTCCGAGCCGATGATGTCGATAACATGTTTGCCATTTTCGGCAGCTTCTTCAAGCATATCGACCAGTACCTTAAGTGGTTCCATTGTGAATATTCCAGAAGTATTAAATATATAATTTCGTATATCTTTATAGGCGGCAGCATATTCAGCTGGCAGCGCTTTGGCACGCGCTTCGTTTTTTCGATACTCTTTTTTTTGACTAAAGTCGCCGATAATTGCGTTGATAATTTTACCCATTTATTTACTCCTTAGTTCATTAATTTTTGACGATACAAAGTCCCATTTGGCCCAAAAAGTTTCTAACTCTTTGTAGCCAAGGTCGGTGAGCGTATAGTATTTGCGTGGCGGTCCGGCTTCGGATAGTTTTTTCTCGTTACTGACTAAACCGTTCTTTTCAAGCCGCACGAGGATAGTGTAGATTGTGCCTTCGACGACATCTTCAAAGCCAAGCTTACGAAGTTGCTGGGTTATGTCGTAGCCGTAGGTTGTATGACGGCTAATAATCTCGAGAACTGAGCCTTCGAGTACGCCTTTTAGTATTTCTGTAATATTATCCAAATCATTTCCTCGCTACTTAGTACTACTTATTACCACTACATAGTAACACTTAGTAGATAAACGTGTCAATAATTATATTTTTATTAGGGTCAACGTACATTTCTGTAAATTGTAGGTGTTATAATTAAACAAATGGTGTGGCGCTTTATATTGACACTCGTGTTTTCTGCTACGTCGGTTTTTATTGTCGGTCTGAGTCACGCTGCACTGGCTCAGGATCAAAATGGGCGCCTAATTTCGGTCTATGATCGCGGTACAACGCGTGTTTTTTTGACGAAAGCAAAAACCTTAGGCGAGGCATTAAAAGCGGAACATATCGAGTTGGATGCCCGTGATACGGTCGAACCATCGACTAAATCGGAGCTAATTGCGTCGAGCTACAAGGTCAATATTTATCGGGCAAGACCGGTTGTTGTGGTAGACGGTAACATACGTCTTAAAACAATGTCGCCATATCAGACGGCTGCACAGATTGCTAAAGATGTCGGCGTGACTATTTATGATGAAGATGCTACCACTTTAAAACCGCTAACAGACATAATTGCTGATGGTGCGGGCTTGCAACTGACGATTATTAGGTCAAGAGTCGTTAATCTTGATTTGTACGGTAAAGTTTCTGAAGTGCGCACACAGGCAAAAACAATTGGTGACATGCTAGCCGAGAAACATATATCACTTGGCGACAAGGTCCGCATCTCATTAGCAAAAGACACACCGGTTACTGACGGCATGAGTCTACGGATTTGGCGCGAGGGTATACAGACGGTTTCAATCGATCAAGCGATACCAGTAACGACGCGGATTGTGTACGATACTGATCAACCAATCGGCTATCGAGCGATTCAAAGCCCTGGCGTGCCTGGTGTTAGAAGTATAACTTACGAGTTAAATATCAAGGATGGCATTGAAATTTCGCGAGTAGAGATTGCAAATATTGTCACACGCAATCCGACCGAGCAAACCGAGGTTATTGGGCTTTATAATAATGGGTCAGGGCTGACAAAAGCAAAGGGTGCTCAATATTTCACCGATAGCAAAGGGGTATCGCATCGTGAAACATACTACGACTTAAATATGAGTGTTGTGATGCAGGCTTGCGGACAAGGAGGCTATTATACGGTGCGACCAGATGGTGCAAAAGTCGATAGCCAAGGTTATATTATTGTTGCCGCGAGTTACTCGGTGTATCCAAGATGTACGTTAGTTGAAACGAGTTTAGGTGCGGCCAAAGTTTATGATACTGGTGGTTTTGCAGCCAGGTTCCCATATGGATTTGACCTAGCTACTGATTGGTCAACGCCGGATGGCCGATAGTGTAATCTATTCGACTACGCCACCCGCTGATTTCCAGTCACGAAGACCACCGAGATTCTCGGCTGTAAAACCTTTGTTTTTTAGATAACTCTCGGCCATAGAGGCGCGTCCGCCAGATGCGCAGTATAAGTAAATCTTTTTCGAGGTATCTACGGTTGGTAGTTGGCCACTCATGATCCGATCAAGTGATAGATGTAATGCCTCTTTAGCATGTCCGCTGTCCCATTCGTCATTACCGCGAACGTCAATCAGTAGCGCCTGATGGTTTAAGACTTCTGCGACTATTGCATCGGCGTCGATTTTTTTGCCAAATCCAAACATTAAGCTACACTCAGCAATCGACTAAGATTAGCGGTATCGTATCCTAATATTTTTTCCATTGTGCCATCATCTTTTTCGATGGTTGTAAAAGGAACACCCATTTGACCGCTAAGCTTAACCATTCTTTGAGCAGCCTCGTAATCACTATCGACGCGGATTTCATCGTAGTCAACGGCTTTGCTATCTAACCAGCGCTTAACCATGACGCAATAAGGACAAGTTGCGGTGCTATATACTGTTACTTTCATATTTCCTCCTAATTTCTAACATCTATCATAATGTAAATGGTTTACATTAGTCAAGCCTTGACGTACAATTAAGTTCATGAGGAATACAGTACAGACCACTGTTTTGAAAGAGGAATTGGCGAAAATTGGACACGCGACAAATCGCGAATTATGGAATGCTGTTGCTAAGCGTATTCCAGGTATCACTCTCACATCTATTCATCGCATCACTCAACGCCTACGTAGCGAAGGTCTAATTAGCTGCGCGCCGAATTTAAATGGTGAAGGTATTATCGATATTAATCCACTTCCGCATGCTCATTTTATGTGTCGTCTTTGCGGCCGATTAACGGATATTGAGATTGGCGAAAGTGTAATTCAATCGATTCATGATCAACTTCGACAGGGTGTAGTCGATGAGAGCCTATTTATTGTCGGCAAATGTCGATCATGCGCAACTGAACCAAATAGTTAAATGCTTTATGTTTGAATGAAAAAAATACACGAATAGTTTTTATTGATATACTTAGAATCAATGGAATATCTTATTAGACGAGTAGGCGGCGTACTAGGAACATTAAGGGCGGAATATCGTCAGATATCAAATCGCTATTTTGGCAGTATTGAACGATTTAACGGTGATGCCAAGCAGATTTGTAGTCAGATTATTGATCGGCTATGGGAGGGTGATTTTTATCGGACAAGCTTGGGGCATTTTGATTTTTTCTGGATGCGTGATTTTGGAACTGTCTGTCAATCGCTGGTTAATTTGGGGAATACAGAGCGAGTTCATCATACCTTAGCTTGGGCGCTTCGACATTATCGCCGCGCCGGTGACGTTACTTTGTGTATCGATAAGGCCGGTAATACGTTTAATGCACCAGCGAAAAAAAGCGTTGATGCATTACCGTGGTTGCTGCATTCTCTAGTCGTTAGCTCGTACCAATTGAGCCTGCCGGAAAGAGCATTTTTAGATCGACAGCTTGAAAAATACAGCAAGACTTTTTTAGATAGCAAAGGTCATCTTAAGAAAATTCGTTATGCCGAGATGCGCGACGCGGTCTATTATGATCGAAGTGCTTACGCGGTTGCGTTGGTTGCCCGTATGGTCCAGTCGGCAAATATTTTGGGACTAAAAACATTTCCATTTGGGATTCAGCGTTATCAAAATGATTTAATAAAAAATTATTGGACAGGTGAGTATTTTAAAGCTGACCGTGCAAATAATGCTTATAGTTCAGAATGTGCTCTAATGCCTTTTTTCTTGGGTGTAATTGAAGATGAAGCGATGTTAAACCAGACATTTGATTTTATCAAGTTGGCTGGGCTAAATAAACTTTACCCACTTGAGTATTGTCAGCAATCCGAGTCTTTCCATTATCGCTTTGGAATGGGCAAATACATCATGCCAAACTACACAGGTACAACAATCTGGACATGGCATGGAACTTTTTATTTACATTTAATGAAGCGTTATTCGCATCCCGACTATGACATTCAAAAGGCTAATTTTGCGTTAATGATTGAAAGACACGGTACCTATCCAGAGCTGCTTAATCCAGACGGAACATGGTATAAAGCGCCGATTTATAGGGGTGACCCGGGAATGGTGTGGGCGGCATTGTACTTAGAACTTTAGTGCTGATTATGCTAAAATATAGATAACTTTTGAATACCCAGGAGGGAATCTTACAAAATGAATTCAGTTAACCCCAACACGGTCGTCCAAGTCAGTCATTTTCGGATGGATTTTGGTAAAAAAACTGTCATTAAGGACCTATCTTTTGATGTTAAAAAAGGCGAAGTTTTTGGCTTTTTAGGTAGTAACGGTTCCGGCAAGACAACGACGATTCGGGCACTACTGGGTCTTTATCAGCCAACGGCCGGTGATTTATTGGTTGGCGGCAAGACTTTTTCAGTCTCGTCTGGTATAAAGCTCGGTTATTTGCCAGAAGAACGCGGCCTATACAAAAAAGAGTCTGTTATCGACGTCATGATTTATTTTGGTCAACTAAAAGGTCTATCACACAAAGATGCCCGCACTAGCGCCGAGACATTTTTGGCTCGAGTAAAGTTAAGTGATAAAGCAACAACTAGAATCGACAAGTTATCGGGCGGTCAACAGCAAAAAATCCAATTAGGTATCACTATTATGAATAATCCAGAATTGCTTATTCTTGACGAGCCAACCAAGGGCTTTGATCCAGTCAATCGACGACTTTTAATGGATATTATCGAAGAGCATCAGCGAAGTGGCGCGACGGTTATTTTTGTAACTCACCAAATGGAAGAAGTCGAACGATTGTGTGATCGAATTATTTTACTAAAAGATGGTGTCGCGCACGCTTATGGCACGGTTGCCGAAGTAAAGAAACAGTATGGCGATATTTCACTCGACGATGTATTTATCAAAGTTTATGGTGACGAAAATGAGCAAAACGAGGAGGCTATATAATGTATAATCTTGGAACTGTTTTTCGTTTTGAGTTTGTTCGCACTCTAAAGAAGAAGTCATTTTGGATTATGGCACTATCGTTTCCACTGATTATTGGAGCAGTTTTTGGAATAATTTATTTTTCTAACAAGGCTTCTACTAAAGCGGCTGAAGATACTAAAAATCAAAAGTTTTCACTAGTAGTAACTGACGAGAGTGGACTGCTTAACAAAAGTTTATTGACGCAATTTGGCGCAGCTGAGTCGACCGACAAGCAAGTAAATATTGATAAGGTTACAAAAGGCGAACTGGACGCTTACTTTTATTATCCAAAAGATTTGAGTAAAAATACGGTTGAAGTCTACGCCAAGGATGTTGGTATATTTAATGACAGTCGTTATCAAGCCGTTGCCAAGGCGCTACTTCAGCAGTCAGTCGGCTTAACGGTTGATCAGCAAAAAACTGCCGTTTTGCAGGACCGAGTCGCGTTTAATGCGATAACTTACAAAGACGGTAAGCAATTTGATGGTATTAGAGAGGCAATTGTGCCGGGAGTATTCTTGGTATTGTTTTATATTCTGATAGCGATGTTTGGTAATCAGATGTTGGTGAGTACTACCGAAGAAAAGGAAAACCGTGTAACCGAGATGATTTTAACGACGATTGAGGCCAGGACCTTAATTATTGGTAAGATTCTATCGCTTATCGCCTTGGCTTTTATCCAAATTTTAACAATACTCGTGCCAATTATAATTGTTTATAGCCTATTTCATAATCAACTAGCATTGCCGAACTTAGACTTAAATAACCTACCAATTGATCCACTTCGCATATCGATTGGCGCAGCTATATTTTCACTCAGCTTTTTGCTGTTTACTGGACTACTGGTAGCGATTGGTTCGATTGCACCAACCGCCAAAGAGGCTGGTGGATTCTTTGGGGTGGTGATGATATTTATATTTGGTCCACTTTACGCTGTTTCTCTATTTGTATCCGCTCCAACTTCACCATTCGTCGGTTTCTTAACACTATTTCCGTTAACTGCACCTATACCAATGATGCTTCGAAATGCGGTTGGTAATCTTTCGGCAGTCGATACGATATTGGGTATTAGTATTTTGGCGGTTAGTGCATTTATCGCGCTATCGATTGCAATTAGAATATTTCGATATGGTGTCTTAGAATATTCACGGCGAATGCCGCTAAGTGAAATCTTTAAGAAATAACGTTACCGACTATTCAGTTATGTCACGTATGACTGTAATTTGGGCGCCAAGCGTGTTGAGGCGGTTCGCCAGGTCTTCGTAACCGCGGCTGATTGAATAAACGTTACGTAGTACCGACACACCAGGCGCGGCT
>JAJXYZ010000058.1 GCA_021780305.1 bacterium
GTAATTTGCAAAAATGGCTGTTTTAATGCATTTTTTAGAACTTGACGACCAGCCGCGACTGAATCGCCACCGTCGGTTTTAATCCCAGCTGCTAAATTAACTAGCGTGACACCACCACCTGGCACGATACCCTCTGCCAGTGCCGCCTTCGTGGCCGCCACAGCATCATCTACGCGGTACTTCTTTTCATCAATTTCAGTTTCAGTCGCCCCACCAACCTTAATAACCGCCACTCGTCCGCTCAGGGCCGCGGCTCTTTTATTAAGTTGGTCTTTGTCAAAGTTGCTACTAGAATTTTGAGCCTGCGCGGTAATCTGTGTAATATGAGCTTTAATTTCTTTGTCAGACCCAGCACCCTCGATAATTGTCGTTGAATCTTTATCAACAATCACCTTACGGGCTGTGCCGACTGCGTCTAGCTCGGCCGTTTCAAATGACATACCTTGGTCGGCACTAATTACCTTGGCGCCTGTCAAAATCGCGATATCATTTAATATATCCTTGCGACGGTCACCAAAGGCTGGTGCCTTAATCGCTACGGTGTTAAAGACACCTTTTAATTTGTTCAAAACTAAAATACTTAGAGCTTCGCCTTCTAGTTCGTCGGCGATTAAGACGACGTCTTTTTTACCAGCCGCCGCTAACTTTTCTAACATTGGCAACAGTTCTTGAACGTTACTAATTTTTTTATCAGTAATTATAATGGCGGGTTTTTCATAAACAGCTTCTTGACGGTTTACATCAGTAATAAAGAACTGACTGACAAAACCACGATCAAAACTAAAACCTTCGACAACTTCGGCCTCTAACTCAAGACCCTGGCTCGCTTCAACTGTCACCACGCCGTCTTTACCGACTTTTTCAATCACATCAGCAATTAGTTTGCCGATTGCAGAATCACCGGCACTTATCGTCGCGACTTCGGCGATTCGCTCAGTTTTACCCTCGACACTTTCACTGAGCTTATCAAGTTTAGCAATCACTTCAGCCCCAGCCGCCTCAATCCCCTTGCGCAGTTCCTGTGGATTATGGCCAGCCGCGATTAATTTATTAGCTTCTTTTAAAATGTTGTAAGTTAACACCGTAACGGTCGTGGTACCATCACCAACTACCTTATTCAACTTGCTAGCCGCCTGTTTAATTAGTTCTGCTCCAACTTTGTAGCCCAAAGTTTCGTCGTCAACTTCTGGCAAGTCCAGCGCTTCGGCAACCGTCACGCCGTCGTGAGTCACAGTCGGTCCACCATAACCTTTGGCAATGACTACATTACGACCTTTCGGGCCAAAGGTTACTTTGACGGCATCGTAAAGCACTTTTGCACCACCAAGTACCCGAGTGCGCGCATCTTCATCATAAAAAACTTTTTTAGCCATTTACTACTCCTTAAACCGTCGCAAGGACGTCTTCTTCTTTGACAATTAAGTACTGAACGCCGTCAACCTTAAGTTCGGTTGTCGAATACTCTTTATAGACAATCTTGTCGCCAACTTTTAAGTCGGCTACTTTTGGGCCAACCGCCACAACTTGTGCTAAAACTGGTTTTTCCTTGGCGTTATCTGGCAAGAAAATGCCGCTTGCAGTCTTTGTCTGCGCTTCTTCGCGCACCGCAACAACACGATCTGCCAGAGGTTTAATAGGTGAAGTCATAATTAAGCCTCCTTATATTTTGTATTTCTATTGTAGACAAATAAATTAGCACTTGCAAGGCCCGAGTGCTAATATTGGACGTCAGTCATTGGATTTTTTGTCGACTTGCTGTGATAATTAGTAATAGCTCTTTTTACATCTATCTAGGAGGAGTTATGCCAAGTAGGCCCAAGAAGCCACCCGCGACCGAATGGATACCGGGCGGAAGCTACACGGCCAAGGAGAGCAGCCGAGTTGTGCGCGCGCAACTCGAAGCTAGCATGAAGTATCGAGAGGATTCCTGGGTGACCATTCCGGTCGCCGATGAGGGGATCGACAGCCTTACTGTCTGCGTAACGATTGTCACTCGCACCACTGCGGTTTGCACAACCCGTGACAATAGGCACGTAATCATCATACTCGGCGAAAGGAATGAAGCTGATAAGCTACCAGAGCTGTTGCTTGACTAGTTCATCCCGAACGCCCGCTAGAAGACCAGTGTCGCCAGTTAATCCTAGGCGACACTGGTCTGTTTCACATTATGAGATACAATAGATATAAATGACCGTACGTTACGCCAACAAACAAGAAGTCGCCCATTGGAATGACTACATCCTTGCTAACAAGGACGGCGGCAATGTTTTTGCAAGCTACGAATTTGCAAGGCAAAAAGAAACCGGCGGCTATAAGGCTAAATTTGTCTTTGTAGACGATGTCGCTGTTACGATATTAGAGAAAAATACGCCACCACTTGGTAAGTTTTGGTATTTACCAAAAGGTCCTGGCGTAACCGCCACCAATGACCTTTTTGAGGTTTTAAAATCACTTAAAGCCCTGGCGCTTGATAATAATGTTTTTGCGATTCGGATTGAACCCGAGCTTGACCGCTCATATCAACCGACTCTTAAGCGTAACGGCCTGATTAAAGCTCGACCAATCATCCCGAATCCTTCAACTATTACGCTTGATTTATCGCTAAGTCTTGATAACATTTTAACTAATTTGCCCCAAAAAGGCCGCCACGCTATTAGGCGAGCCGAACGCGACGGCGTCACCGTAAAACCGGTCGGATCAACCGATAAAAATTGCAAAATCATGTACGAGCTGCTAGAAGAAACCGCCAAGGGCCAATTTGGTATCAGAGGATATGAATATTTTCGAACTTTTTGGAAGCGTTTTGAGTCAGCCGGCTCTGGTCAGCTGTTTTTTGCATACTTCGACGGCAAAGTTGTCGCCGGAGCCTACGCTATGGTTTATGGAGCTAAAAGTACTTACAAAGACGGTGCCAGTCACCGTAAGCGTTCTGCGTATGGCGCCAGCCACTTATTGCAGTGGCACGTTATCGAGTGGGCCAAATCGCACGGCGCCCTGATTCATGACTTTTGCGGCTCGCCGCCCAGCGACGAAATAAATAATGTCGATCACCCACATTACGGCGTTGGCCAATTTAAAACCGCCTTTAATAAAACCGTAACTGACTATATTGGCTGCTATGACTATGTGATTAACCGACCAAAATATCTGATTTGGACTAAACTTGGCGAACGTGTCGCCCATCGTATACACTACTATAAGCACCACGATTCATATTATTAGATTTTTTAAAGGAGTAGTCAGTGCCGCTTATTAATACTCGCGTCCTCATGTCCGATGCCAATAATTTCAGCACCGACCAACCGATTAATCCTTATTATCACCCGACTCCGGTAAATCTAGCAGGCGCCCGACTTGAACACAGCTCAATCCATAAACTACTTGTTCAAGCCGGTATTGAAGTAATTAAGGTTGACTCACCAGCCGACAGTCAGGATGGTGTCTATACCGCCAACTGGGCGCTGGTTCGTGGCGACAAAGCTATTTTGGCGCGCCTACCTGGTGCCCGCCAGGCAGAAGAGGCTTATGCCGAAAAAATTTTAACCGAACTTGGCAAAACCGTCATCCGAGTGCCAGATAATTTACGTTTTAGTGGACAAGGCGATGCTCTGCCTTGTGGTAATTATCTATTTTGTGGCAACATTTATCGAAGTGACCTCGCCGCTCAAGAATTTGCCGCTAAAACGCTCGGGTTTGAACGCATTCAGCTCCAGACTATCCCGCAGCTCGACGCGCTCGGTAAGCCGGTTATTAATATGGCGTCAAATTGGCCAGACAGTTTTTTCTACGATATAGACCTAGCGCTCGCCGTGATTAAAGCACCTGACGTCAATCAAAAAGGTCTGATTGCCTACTGCCCAGCAGCCTTTACACCTGAAAGTCAGGCAGTTTTGTCGTCGATGGACCAAATTGATAAAATCGAGGTTTCGATTGAAGAAGCCGAGTACGCCTTTGCCAACAATTTAATATCAACTGGCAAAACCGTCATCATGAGCGGCCGCGCACCAAAACTAGCCGCATCACTTAAAGCACATGGCCTAACTATCTTTTCGCCAAACCCCGATATTATTGAACTGGCCAAAGGCGGTGGTTTTATCCGCTGTACAACCTTAACGCTTGATTAGTTCGCTTTTTTCTTGGATTCTTTGCGCTGCGATTTTAAGGCAATTTGGGCAATCTCAACTTCATTCCACGGATAAGTTCCGTCAGCGCGCTCAATCGTCTTTTCATGGCCTTTACCCAATAAAATAACTGTGTCATTCTTATTTTTAGCACGTGTCATCGCAAAACCGATTGCTTCTTCGCGATCTAGTATTAAAAATAGGTCTTTATCAATCGTTTTGCCGGCTTTTTTAGCGCCTTCAGCAATCTGGTTTAAAATCTGGCGGCCATCAACATCGCGATCATCCTCTTCGGTTAAGACAACCTCGTCACTAAAACGACCAGCAATTTCGCCCTGAATTGCTCGTTTTGTTTCGTCACGCCGTCCGGCTGAACCAAAAACAGTAATTAATTTACCTTTGGTGGCTTTTCTTAAATCCCCCAGCAGTCGCTCGAATGAATCTGGTGTATGTGCAAAATCGACAATCACCGTAAACGATTGGCCCTCATCAACCACCGTCATACGACCTTCGACACCAGCTAAGGCTTCGATACCAGTTTCAATTTGCTGAACGCTTAAACCGACCTCACGGCCAACCGCAATTGCCGCCAAACTGTTATAGACATTAAACTCACCTGGAATGTTGCAGTGAATACTGTATTCATCATCACCCACACTCACATCGTAACGACAACCGTCAGACTCAAGCCTCACATTACTAGCCTTTAGTTCGCCTGATTTAATACCGTACGAAGCAGAAGTTGGCGTAACGCCCAAAAACTTTTTAGCATTTGGGTCATCGGCATTAACAACACCGAATTTTTTACCATGTCGCGCCGCCAGCTTGAAAAGTCGCAACTTTGCCTGTAAATATCTCTCGAAAGTACCGTGATAATCCAAATGCTCGTGTGTAATATTGGTCATGACAGCGATTTCGTAGGGAATCCCCCAAACCCGATACTGCGCCAAAGCGTGGCTAGTCGTCTCTAGCACCACCCATTCCACGCCTTGCCGTTTAAAATTTTTCAGTCGCTTTTGCAAAAGCGGCGCCGAAGCAGTCGTCATGTGGGCAATCTGTGGAATAATCGCATTATCAACCCCATAAGCTACGGTTGTCATTAAAGCTGTTTTATAACCAGCTCGACTCAACATCTTTTGAATCATAAACGCCGTCGTTGTCTTACCGTTGGTACCAGTTACACCGATGATGTGCATATTTCGTGACGGAAAGCCGTAACGGATATTAGCTAGTACCGCCTCGGCCAAATGACCATATGGTTCGATAGTTTTAAAAACAGAAATCGGAATAATTTTTTTAACAAAGCTACGTATACTAGTCATGCGTATTATTGTAACGCAATGCCAAACAACCACGAAGTGCAACATAGCAAGATAACTATAAGAATATGATAATTATCACTTTGTAAAATATATGTTATTATAGATGTAGACGAAGTCACTAGTGATTCGAGATGGTAATTGATAATCAGGAGGTATTATGCCAAAGTCAACCGACGAACTGCAAAATTCCGCCAATAGGATAGAAAAACAACTCACCTCACCGACAGTGACGCTAATCTTAACGATTGCGATATTTGGTGCATTTATTTACTTAGGTTATTTATTACAGCCCGACATCAAGGGAGACCCCTTGCCGTACACTCTAGCCCTAATTGCTGAATTATTTATTATATCCCAGGGCCTGCTATCATTTTGGACAATTTTAAGTGGCAGAACCAACCCGCGCAATTATGAATATCACAGCGCTCAGGCTAAACTCTACGACGCCCCTATCGGTAAATCAGCCATTCACGTTTTAAAAAAGCAAGAAACCGAAATCTCCAGTACTGTACCGATGTATGTTCACCATAATCCAATAACAGTTGATGTCTTCATCCCAGTTTACGGCGAACCGATTGACGAGATTCGCGCCACCGCTAAGGCCGCCAAAAACGTTTACGGACTACATGAAACTTATATCCTAGACGACGGTGCATCGGATGAAGTCGAAGCTATGGCTAAAAAAATTGGTGTTAATTACATCCGTCGACCAGTCCACGATAACGCCAAGGCTGGCAACATTAACTATGCGCTAGCCAATACGTCCGGTGATTTTTATTTAATTCTGGATGCGGATTTTGTGGCCGATCCAACAATTTTATACGAAACCATTCCATTTTTTGAAAACGACAAACTAGCCTTTGTCCAAACGCCGCAGTTTTATGACAATCAAACTAACTTTGTTTCAACCGCCGCTAATTTTATGCAAAATGTCTTTTATTCCCTTATTCAATCTGGCAAAAATCGCTTTAACGCGGCCTTTTGCGTCGGTACCAACGTTGTCTTTCGACGCAGCGCCGTCATGTCAATCGGTGGTATGCACGCTCAGTCCAAATCTGAAGATATTTGGACTTCACTACGACTACACGAACGCGGCTTTGATTCAATATATATTCCAAATGTATTATCCGTTGGCAAAACACCCGAAACCCTAATGGCCTACTCCAAGCAACAACTACGCTGGGCAACTGGTAGTTTTGAGATTTTCCTGCGCAGCAATCCCCTATTGATGCGTCGTTTGACCGTCGATCAGCGACTACAATATTTCGCGACGACGTCGTATTACTTTATCGGCTTTTCAGTGCTACTACTGCTGCTTTTGCCACCGCTCCAAATCTATTTCAACCTATCGCCAATCGCCACGACTATCCCAATTTGGCAATGGGGCCTGATGTATAGCGGCTTTTACGTGTCACAATTAGTTCTGGCATTTTACACAATGGGTGGCTTCAAGTTTAAAACTTTAATGCTATCCAACGTTTCATTTCCAATCTATATCAAAGCTTTTTTCAACGCCCTGACGCGCCGCGACCAAGCTTGGCACGCCACCAATACAGTATCGTACGATTCACCATTTAATTATGTACGAGTTCAAGTTTATATTTTCGTCTTCTTGTTTTTAACCACCATAATCGGAACATTAAAAGCACTTTATACAAGCCAATTATCGATTTCGCTCATTTGGAATGGCCTAAATACGTTTGTTTTTGGATATTTCATTGTGATGGCTTACGCCGAAGGTCGCTATCTAAAAAAGCAACGCAAGCATTCTAAAAACGCCGCCAAATTTAAGAAAATATCTATTCAAGAAGGAGTTACATCATGACATTCGGAAGCCGTCTACGCCTAATAATTGGCATCATTTTTGTAGTCGCGATTGTGGCCGCCCTCGCCTTTTATCTAACCGGCATTATGTCGGTTGCCAAGTCAACCAAAGCCGAGCTCGATGCCGCCTCAATATCAATCGGTACAGATTATGCCGGACTAGTTGTTAAGCAAAACGTCGAAGAGGGCGATAAAGTCACTAAAGGTCAAGTTTTATTCGAGATTCAAAGTGCACCACTTAATGCCGTCTTAACAAATGGTACGGTTTTGGCCAGCACACTTCCCTTCAATGTTGATCCAAAAACTAACTACATCCAACTTGTCGCCTCGGATGATGGCGTCGTCGATAAAATTAATTACCGAGCTGGTTCATACGTCCCAGGCGGTAGCATCGTCGCGAGTGTTTACACCGTAAAATCACTTTACGTTACAGCTAACTTCCGCCTGTCGCCACCCGACTACGCCCGTATCGACAAATCCAGTCAAATCGACTTACTAATGCCCGATAACACCACTAAACAGGCTACGATATTCTCGATCTCACTGGTACGCAACGGCGATGGCGTCGACACTGTCGTAAAAGCACGTTTAAAAAATGCTGATATCTCAGATTTTAGATTTTCGGTCGGCACGCCAGTTGACGCCACAATGCAGCTCGGTAAAACCTCGTGGTATCAAGGCCTAATCACTTACGTCATGCAATTATTTAAGCCACTGGGACAGTAATGCTTGATGTTAAAAAAACAATATTACTATCGGGCCTACTCGTTGCCGTCAGCGGCGGCACGATTTTAGTGCTTGCTTTGACCAACCGTTTACCAAAAATCGACATACCCGGCCTCAACCCAAAAATCGTGCTTGTGAATCAAGCAGCACTGGCAAGCTTACCGAAAAAAAGCAGCTCATCGGCCGACGTCAGTCGTCTGGTAGGCGGCATTATCCCACCAACTAACAGCTGGTTAAGTGGTGCTGTTTTGCAATCCAAGCCATTGCCAGTTTTTCCAATGCCACTCAGTTTTCAAGCCAAAGATACCGGTTTTGAAGTTGGCCTGCCAACCGTCACCTCCAACCCGACTGTTATTTTTGGCGCCCACACACCGGGCATTACCGCCAACGTAGGTGGCGCAACCATCTTCAAACTAAGCCGTTATGACAAAATATCGGCAACGCTTAACTACTACAATGGCGATAATTTACTTGGTAAGTTAACCGTAGCCGAAGGTTCACCGTTTGTGTATTATCACGCAACGTCTAGCTCAACAATTAACTTAACTGGCCTCGGCAACGTTTCGTCAAGCTCATCAAATTACTTGCGTTATAACAAAGCAGGTCACGATTACATAATCTCGACAACCAACGCCACAATTAACAAATCCGTTGATAGCGCTACGATTTACCTTAACAAAGATAGCTTGGTGACTTTTTACGCTCTACCTGGCGCTGGCGATGACGTACTTAAAACTTACGCAGCTAATGAGTTAGCTGAAGTCACTACAAATTACAGCACAAGTGGCGACAACTCGACTACGACCTTTAGCTATAAAACAGTTAACAACAAACCGACCGTATTCGTTCCGATGAATTACAGCAAATTGAGCGGCAACAACACCAAATTAGTGACCTACGACAGCATTTACGGGCCAATGTCGGCTGTACCTGGAAACGACTTTACGATCAACACACCGCTGATTAAATCCGATACCAAACTTGATTTGTCACACCTGACCGCTGATCATAAACAGCAGCTGATTGCATCTTTAAAATCTGATGTAGCAAAGACAACAATTACCCCTACCGATAGTTACTTTGCCGGTAAAGCGTTAGCCCGTGCGGCTAACCTGCTGGATATTGCCGAGCAACTTGGCCAAACCGACCAGATTACTAAACTAAAGACGATTTTAAATGACGCTTTTGCAGCCCGGCTTGGCAGTAAATATTTTTACTATGACACGACAATTAAAGGTATCGCCGCCCAAACCAAAGCTTTTGGGTCCGAAGATTTCAACGATCACCACTTTCACTATGGCTATTTCATCTACGCCGCCGCTATCATGGGTAAATACGATGCCGACTTTTTGAAAAATAATCAAAATCAAATTAATCTGCTTGTGGCCGATATTGCATCATACGATACAACGCCTGACTTCCCGGTCGAGCGCAACTTTGACCCATATGCCGCGCACTCCTGGGCCGCTGGCCTATCACCATTTGCCGATGGCAATAACCAAGAATCTAGTAGTGAAGCTATCAATGCCTGGAACGGCGTCGCCGCTTGGGGTAATTTAACCAAAAACAACCAGTTGGAAAGTTCCGCCACCTGGATGTTATCATCCGAATCCGCCACCGCCAAATCCGCCTGGCGCACCGTTGACACATCCGTTAGTTATCTTAAAAACTACAAAGCACCACTAACCTCACTTAACTTTGGAGGCAAACGCACGTATGCGACGTTCTTTAGCGACGAGCCAGGCGTTAAGTTGGCGATTCAGTTAATCCCGATGAATCCAGTTATGACCACTTTGTCATCAGACCCGTATATTAAGTCCGCAATTAATGCTTCGATTACCAATAATAACTATAATGTGACCCTTGGCGACTCTGATTTGATGTATATGGCCCTTACCGACCCCGCCAAGGCACTTGGGCTGATTAGCAGTCAGAAGGACGGCTTCATTGATGACGGCAATTCTAGGACGTATCTAGACGCCTGGGTTTACGCGTTGAAT
>JAJXYZ010000040.1 GCA_021780305.1 bacterium
AAAACTTAGTCTTCCAATTACGATCGACGATTTCATGGCCACTGCTAATTAAATACCGACAGCCTACGTCTTCACCGCTGTCGCCAATTTGGCGGGTGGTTACTTTGGTACTTTTAGGTACTTTTTCTGGCTTAGCCAAAGTAGCTTGATATTTATGCAGCGGCGCGAAAGATAAACGATGCAGCGGCGTGACACCCAAGTTGTTGATAGCCTTAATATGAGCTGCCGTACCATAGCCAACATGGCTCTTAAAACCATAGCCAGGGTAGATATCATCCTGCAGTGCCATAAAATTATCACGGGCGACCTTTGCGATAATCGAGGCGGCCGAAACACTCGGTACTAATAGGTCCGCCTTTTTTAAGGTTGTCACGTATGAGCCTTTTTTAGTTTCTTGCAAAAAGTTTACCGTACCATCAATAATTATCTCGCTATATGATGCTTTAACTTGCTCAACCGCCCGAATCGTAGCTAGCTTTAATGCCGCCGACAAGCCAATATCATCAATCTCGGCCGCGCTTACCCAGCCCAAGCCAAAACCACTAGCCTTAGCCCGAATAATGACATCTAGCTCTTCCCGACGTTTTTTCGATAGTTTCTTGCTATCCGTCAGGCCATCAATCGTCGCACCTCCAAGGACAACCGCTCCAATCACCAGCGGCCCCGCCCATGGCCCGCGCCCAACTTCATCAATACCAAGAATCATATAACTCTATCATACCAGTTTGACATTTATAGTGTTTTATGATATATATCTTAGTGAGTGCAAAAGCACACACCACTCCGACAGATCGGGATAATTGCCATGAAGGTTCTTGCAATTGCAATCGGTGGCGCGCTTTACGCGACAGCCGCCCGCAGTGCATACAGCATGATGGCCATCGCGGAATACTACGGCCCCGCCCTCAACGGATCGAGACTCAACAAGCCGCAGACACTGTCGATCGTGGCCCTGAAGGCCATTTTCTGGCCGGTGACGCTCATTGACTACGTCGCCATGGCTCACGTAGGTACACGAACCACACGCCGATAGCAGTCGCTTCATTATGTTGCCGAGTGCAAATCATAGAGCGCCCCCACTTGGGGGCCCAGTCTGTCGGATTATTTCGAAATTAAAAAACGCCCTACTATTGGGCGTTTTTTATGTGAGATGAGATGTCTATTCGCTAACCTCTTCGGCTGGCTCTTCTGGGGCAACAACTGGCTCTTCAAGGCGGTTAACACCTTCACGGTCAAAGCTAAGGCCACGAAGACGGGCACTCTTACCACTACGGTTGCGTAGGAATGATAGGTAGTTGCGGCGAACCTTAGCGCGACGAACGATTTCAATCTTTTCTACAAGTGGACTATGAATTAGGAAGCTTTTTTCAACACCAACACCACTAGCGATCTTGCGAACGGTAATGCGTGAAGTGTGTGAATCTTTACGGTCAGTGCGGATAACAACTCCTTCAAAAATCTGGATACGCTCTTTGTTACCTTCACGAATTTTTTGGTGTACGCGAACGGTATCACCGCTCTTAGCGTCAACGACGCTGGCCTTTTTTTGGGCTTCATTAACTGCTTTAATTAGTTCAAAACTCATTTTAATCTCACTTTTACATTTATAAATACAATCAGCTGTAAATTATAGCACAGATTAACACCATTGAAAAGTGTTAGCTATATTATTATCGATAATCTATATGTTAGATAACTCGATTGATTTCTTCGAGGGTAGTTTCACCACGTAGCGCCGCTAACACACCACGCTCCAATAGCGTAACCATACCAGCTTCGCGGGCCGCTTTTTCAATGACATCAGTATTAATATCCTTAATGTCACCGCGAATAAACTTTTGAACCGCCTCACCGACAACCATCTGCTCCATAATCACAATACGTCCGTTATAACCAAAGGGTGACTTTTCACTAATAACTGGTCGCCATAACTTAAAGTTATCGAGATTTGGTTTGTCGATGTGTGACGGTAGGCCCTTTAATGCTTCACGGACCCAATTTCGAGTCGCCTCATCTGGTTCATATTCTTCTTTATTATCATCAAGTTTTCGCACCAAGCGCTGAGCAATTACTAAGCGAATAGCCGAACTAAAGATTGGATTAACGCCAATTAAATCAATCATGCGGCTGAACGCCGCCGACGTGTTATTAGCGTGGAAGCTTGATAGCACTAAGTGACCAGTAATCGAGGCTTGAATAGCTGATCTTGCCGTATCGGCATCGCGAATCTCGCCGACCATCACGACATCAGGATCAAGTCGCAAAATTGAGCGTAGGCCATCAGCAAAACTTTGACCATTTGAGGTATCGATTGGTATTTGAGAAATGCCAGCAATTCCATACTCAATTGGATCTTCAAGGGTAATAATTTTAACATCTGATGTATTAAGCGCATTAATAATGCTGTAGAGCGTCGTTGACTTGCCGCTACCGGTTGGGCCAACCATTAGGACCATACCGCGCGGATGACTAATCACCTCGTCAATTTCAGACCGCTCGGATTCACCGAGTCCTAAAAAGTCTAAATTAAGCATTGATTGATCAAAGTTAAACAGACGCAGCACCGCATCTTGA
>JAJXYZ010000055.1 GCA_021780305.1 bacterium
GTTTTTGGCTAACGGTTTTTGGTGATTTAATTTGCTTTAAAGTAGATTTTGCCGGTTGAGAGTCAGCAGCTTTAATGCGTGTAACATTAGTATCGCTCTTGGCGGCTGGCTTTTTATTGGCGGTTGTCTTTTTTGCTTTAGCGACCACTTTTTGTACTCCCAATTAAATAGTCTGCTCTGAGCAGACTGTCAACTAGTACTATAACGACTACTGTTCAAATCGTCAAGCGTGCTATTATATTTTATAGATGCTTGAGCCTATTATTTATGCCCTATTTGCCATACTGACATTTGCACTTGTTTTTGTAGCCTGGAAACTAAATTTTGCGTTTTCGAGCTTTAAAATCAAAAAACCGCTTAATTTATCGAATAACACTGATGAATTACCTAGCGTTAGCGTGTGTATACCAGCCCGTAACGAGATGCACGCTATGACTGAGTGCCTGGAGCGTGTTATTGCTAGTAACTATCCAAAACTCGAGATTATCGTGTTGGACGATAGCTCGGTCGACAACACCTCTGTATTAATTAAATCGTTTGCACATGCCGGTGTTCGTTTTGTAGAGGGTTCGCCACTTGATAAGGGTTGGCTAGGTAAAAACTATGCCCTACAGGGTTTATTGAATGAAGCTAGTGGTACGTACGTGTTTTATATGGACGTCGATACGCAGATTGCACCGGATACAATTAGTCAATTGGTGGCATATTTAGGTGCTGAGGATGTGCAAATGGTATCAGTTTTGCCGCGCCGTGAAGATGCATGGCGCGCTAGTGTGGTTTTTGGGACGCTACGATACTTCTGGGAAGTCATATTTCATAGACCAGCCGCACCGGCGACGGCCAGTGGTGCTTGGATGATTAATCGGCTGACATTAATCGAAGAGTTTAACGGTTTTAACGATATTAAAACTGATATTCAACCTGAATCTAGTTTGTCGTCGCAATTGATGCAAAATGGTAAGTATCGCTTTTTGATTGGTACAAAAAAACTGGGTGTTGCATATGAAAAGAAGTGGCGATCACAAATCGATACCTCGATACGACTCGCCTACCCTGTTTTTAATCAAAATAAATTATTTGCTGGATTTGGTATAGTTGCTCAATTGATGTTGCTGCTACCATTTGTAGTCCTGGCTATTGGCGATTCAGTCCAGTTTTTAGTCCGTGTTATAGCTGTTAGTTTAGCGGTTGGCTATATTGGCTTATTCGCAATCTATTTAGCGCATGTTTATCGCCGCGGCTGGTGGTTATCGGCGATTGTCTGGCCGCTTTTAATTATCCAAGAATTTATTATTTTGGTATCTAGTGTTATTTTGTACAGTCAAAACAAGGTCAACTGGAAAGGTCGCCCTGTTAGTATCTCGACTGACGATTAATTTATTTGCTTGATTTAACGATTGGTAATTCAAAACTAAAGGTTGAGCCGTGATTTAGGCGACTGTTTAGGGTAATATTAGTCTTTAGCTTACGCGCTAGCTTGGCTGCGACATACAGCCCTAGCCCCGTGCCGGATGTCTCGCGAGTACGGTAATCTTCACTCCGGAAGAACTTTTGAAAAATTTTAGTTTGATCGGATTTGCTAATGCCGATACCAGTATCTTTTATCGAGAATTTAACGACACCGAGTTTTTGCTTGACTGATACTGTGATGCTACCTGTTTTGGTATATTTAATAGAATTTGTTACAAAGTTTTGAAGCATTTCTTCTAGGTACAGTCGGCTGGCTGACACTTGGCCCAATGTGGCACTAAGGTCAAGATTCAAGTGTAAGCCCTTATCGGCAGCTTCTTTGTGGTATTCTTCGTAGATTTTATGAACCATTTCGCGCACGTCAATGATTTCAGTACTGTCAGCCACGCCACGTTCGGCACGCGACAATGTACTTAGGTCGTTGACCATATGCGCAAGATAGATAATTTGGTCATGTGCCAAGTCAACTGCATCGGTTAACATGGCTTTGGTGGCGTTTGGATGCTGCATCATTATTTGTACGTTCGAAATTGTGCCTTCGGCAATTGTAATCGGCGTTCGAAGCTCGTGACTAACAACACTAATGAATTCGTCACGCTCTTCCTCTAGGCTTTTCGCCTTGGTGATATCACGCATAATTACGACAAAGCCATCGACGCTCTCTCGTCTGATAGTTCGGCTGTAGCTACCGCGAATTGGTGAATACGTAATTTCAAGACGAATTTTCTCGTCATCATTATAGGCGTGATTTAAGTCGTCGCGGGTTTGCGAGCTTTTTGATGATTTTAAAAGTTTAAACAGGCTAATCCCTGCGTTTGATGTATCTGTTAAGCTAACGACATCATCAATATTTTTACCTTTTAGGTTATCGTTGGTGTCGAGTAGGCTTAAACTAGCGGCGTTATAAACTTTAATGATGCCATCTTTGTCAGTACTGATGATCGCACTCGACATATTATTTATGATTGTGCTAATTTGATCACGTTGGAGGTTTTGCTGAGCTTTACTTGCTGATAATGCGCCTTTGGCGACCGACTGAGCCCGCGATACGCTAAGTAAAACTACACCGCTTAAAATAATAGCCACAAGGGTTGCCAGGTCGTAAATGACAGCTGTCGTACTAATGTCGTGCCAGAAGTAAATATCAATAAAGACAATAAAGGTGAAAAAGATAATACTGGCGTTTAAGCCATTTTTTGAAAAATAAGTGTTAGACGCAATCAAAAGTAGTATCCAAAATGCCACTAACGGTGACGATACACCGGAAACAAATAATAGATAGGCGGCAGCTAGCAAATGGTAAGCAATTAATCTTATAGCTGAGTCGCGTCTAGTGCGGCTAGGTATTAAAAATTGGACGACACTGACGTAAAGTAGCCAAAATGAAATTGTTAGAAAACCAAAATCACTAAAAGCTTGCATCGACTCAACATAATCAGCCTTAATCAAAAGTCCATAAAGTACCAATAGGACGGGTACAAACAGTCCGGCGAATCGTATGATATTTGCCGACTTGATCGTATAGTTTGGTCCACCCTTATACATCTTATTCATGATTATACACGACAAGACGCTTATTTTTATATAGATGGACTCTCGGATTTTAAGGCTCGCTTGTGAATTTTATAGTCTGGGTCGGCATGAGCTAGTAGTGACCAAAACTCGTGGCTATGGTTCATATGTTTCGTATGAGTCAACTCGTGCATGATAACATAATCGATTAATTCAAATGGAAGCTTCATCAGAGCGATATTTAGGCTAATCGTGCCTGACGTACTACAACTACCCCATCGTCCACTGGCATGGGAAAAACGAACTCTTTGATAGCTAAAATTATACTTTTTAGCTAAAAATGCTAAACGTTTCGGCAGATAGCTTTTAGCTTCAATTCGAAGGGCGCTAATAATAACTTCGCGCAGATCTTTTTCAATCATCGGCTCGGTTAGGCTTCGGCCTTCAGGAAGAGTCGCGACGATTTGCTGACCATATCGCCAAATTTTATAATCATCACTGCTTGTTTGTCTAATAATCAAGGTGTGACTTTTGCCAATGTGCATGCCATTAGTATAAGTGGCCGTCGAATGTGACTGGCGAATCATAAGTCGTAATTCATCACGGGAGGCTGTTAATAGTCGTTTTACTAAAAAAATCGGGGCATATAATGGTAATGATGCTCTTAAGTTACCGTCAGGTGCAACACTGACACGTATCTGTGAGGCGCGAGCACTTCGCCTTATGGTTATTTTGCCAAATTCGCTATCGTGAATTATCGGCATATCTTGATCGTTACCTTATGGTTATGCGATTATTGGAGGCCATGCGCGCTCGTGGTACGTTGAGCTCAGCTGCTGCTTCGACCCGAGGTTCAACTAGGTGTTTTAAAACAATCTTTAATTGGCTAGAAAAAGTGTGTTTACCGCTAATAACGACTGCTTTTTCGGTTTTAGCGGGTGTTGTAAAGCGTTTTGTGATTGATTCGAACATTTCTAGACTAATGCTGGCTTTATTTTTTAGGTTTTTAGTGGCACGAGCTTTGGCGGTCGAGGTTTCAACTTGTGACCAAACAAATAGCGTTTCATAGCCTGCAGATGAGGCTAGCTTGACTAGCGCCATGCGATTAGTGCGTGATTCGGTTGGGCCGTCTAGTACGATCGTGTGTGATGACTTCAAAAGCTCTTTTAACATGTAACTTGCCACTCGGTCGACAGCTAATAGGCTAGCTTGAGTATTAATCGGGTTTCCGAAAATATTTTGGTTAATTTTTTCATAACTTACAAGTGAGGCATTGAAAGTTTCGGCAAACTGCTCGGCAAAAAAAGTTTTGCCAGATCCTGGTATACCCATCATCGCAATGATGTGCGGTTTGCTAAGTTGGAGCGATTTCATATATGACAGTATAGCAAAAGTATGACGAAATACATATAAATACAAGATGCCACGTCGATATTTGCGACGTGGCTAGGTTTATTTTAAGGATATATTTAGGCGTCTTTTTCGGCTGGGTTCATGAATAGGTCGACTAGTGCCCAGACGGCAACTAAACCGACGATAGCGTAGACAACTCGTGCTAGGACTGAGCCGGCGCCAAATATTCCATCGACCAGATTGTAATTAAAGAATCCAACTAGTCCCCAGTTGAGTCCTCCAATAATTAATAGTACTAATTTCGTGGTGTTTAATGCTCGCATATCAACTCCTCCTATTAGTTTGTAACTTTAGTATACGCTTGTGTTTTTTTGCGAGCAAGCTTAATGATGACTATATAAAATACACCTCGTCATTTAAACGAGGTGTATTAATTTTCTATACATAAGGTACGAAGCATCATCATGACAATGCCCATGCGTCTAATCGGCCTATATAGTGGCTCGACCAAACGTTTTTCGGTGTTTATTTTATAACTCTATCTGTTACGATTCGTGTGTCACGGCGAAATGTGCCTTATCTAGGACGGACGAACGCTTACTGGTAGCCAGCAAGTAAAGGTAAAAACTTTTCAAATTTAATTGTAAGAAAAACGTTTGTTATCGTCCAATATAGCACAGATTAACGATTTTGTCAATAGCAATCTTAACTTCCCTCTTTTGTCCAATGCCGTATACTAACAGAATGACTATGCGATATGCCTTGTATGAAATTGATAAGATTAGCCGCCGCTTTGCCGATGGCGCCGATATGCCCAAGGGTATTAAGCCGCACTATAATATCAGCCCGGTGCAAAACATCCCGGTGATTGTTAATCGTGACGGTCTTAGGCAGATTGAAGTGATGAAATGGGGTTTTATTCCAGCCGGGGCAAAGGATACGACAGCTGTTTTTCGATATAAGTCATATAATGCCCGTTCGGAAGGTATTTTTGACAAGCCAACCTGGTCAAAGGTTATTCGTGACCAGCGTTGTATAATTCCCGGCAACGGCTTTTATGAATGGAAAACTACCCCGGCTGGTAAAGTTCCTTTTTATATTCATCCAATAGATACCTCCCTATTCGCTTTTGCGGGTATTTACAGTAGCTGGACGGACCCCGAGGGCGCAACGTGGGGTATGTGTTCAGTTGTGACTACTAATTCGGGTAGCGAGTCCGATATGATGCCAAGTCGACTGCCAGTTATCCTTCACCCAGACGACGAAGCTGACTGGTTAAATCCGGCGATCGGCGATATTAATTCGCTTTATAGGATTATGCGACCACTCGACCCAGATATGTTAACAATAGTTCGTGTTAGTGACGATATTAATTCGGTAAAAATCGACAAGCCAGATCTGATTACTCGTTTGGAACGCTAAGGTCAATCATAAATAAAGGCCCCGTTGAGGCCTTTATTTATGCTTTAAGAGCTACTACTGGTTGTTACGGTGCATACCGCTGCCATTGCCGGCTCCAAGTTGGGCGCCGCTACCATCACCATCACAATTAGCTTGGCGATCTTTCATGGTTTGCAGGCGGCTATCAATCTCGGTCTGCGATAGACCGCGATCCTGCCATCTCTGCTGAGCAGCAGTTTGTAGCTGAGTTTGCCACTGGCTCTCAGTTAGGCCATTATCTTCGGCTACTTGCAACATTGTCTTGGTCTCAAGTTGCGTGCGAAGTTGCTCGGTGGTCATCTTTAGAATTCCGGCCTTTGATTCTAGGGCCTGTTCGTAACCATAACCGTTACCGTTACTATTTCCGCTTTGAGCGTTTGCAAAGTTCGGTGCAATTAATAGCCCCGCAGTTGCTAGTCCCAATACGACTGATCCTGTTAATAAAATTTTGTTCATATTGCCTCCTTTCGGCATATGTAGTACAAACCAGGAGGACTATTTATTTCATTTATTGACCACGGCGGTAGCCATTACCAGTCGGATTAGGATTATTACCCTGACTATCTTGTTTGCCTTGACCTTGTGTCGTATTTGTATCTTGATGGTTCATGACATCTGGTAGATTGGTGTAAGACAATGCTAGACCAAAGATCGCAAACATTAAAACTATTAGTGGTATAAGAACGAAAAGTCGAATTTTATACAGACTTCCGACTTTTCTAATCAGGTATATTATTAATCCGATTAGTAGTAATCCGAGGATAACCGACCACCATGGATAAGCTTCAGCCATTGATGCTAGGTTTCGTTTTGCGCCATAAGCTTGGCCGGTTGCCGCATCAATCCGCAGCCACAGGATGGCAATACTCATAAAGTAAGAGGTTGCAATTGCTAATAATCCCACTGTTGCCGTCCCTAGAACTGCCAGCCAGGTATAATATGTCCGTTTGTGCATTCGAACTTGACCGCTTTGAATTTGATCCATCACGCCCTGTTCGATTGCGCTAGTTTGTGGCTGTTTAATCTTATTCATACTTAACTCCATTATCTTGGCATACTTTTTTGAGAGCTGCCTTGCCGCGGTTAATTCTTACACCGACTGTCGAGGTTGGAATGTGTAAGATTTCGCTAATCTCATCATATTTAAGGTCGTCAAAGAAGTATAGTCCTAAAATTTCTTGATATTTTATATTAATCTTTTCAAGACAAGTGCGTACGCTAGCTTTTAGGATATTTTTATCGACTAACTTATCAGCGGCAAAAGCCACTGCAAAATTATTACTAGCCTCACCAAGATCGCTAAAAGTTAAAGTTTTTTTACCACGTTTAATAACATTCATAGCTTCGTTGTGTAGAATCCGATAAATCCAAGGTGAAAACGACTTGTCGGTATTGTAGCTTCGTAGATTGATATAGGCTTTGATAAAGGTATCCTGGGTCACATCAGCGGCAACGTCGTAATCCTTCACTAAATACGTGGCATAACGAAGAAGCTTAGCCTCGTAGCGTTCGACTATCAGTGCATACATACTATTGTCGCCTTTCATCACTAATGAAATTATTTGTGAATCGGACAGGTCGTCGTTTTTAGTATCCATTGTCACAGCTATTATACAACCGAGGCCTCGATATTATTTCACCGCTATAGAGTTAATTTCAATGCAGCTATTGCTTATTATGCAAATACGTGCTATAATAATATAGATACAGTTAGTATCGCACCTACGAGTTAAGGACAAGTGATTAGTTTGAACCATGTACATAAGCACGGACGCGGGCATAAGCTCAAGCGTATCCGTCAAGATGTCGGCTGGACCGTGGTGGAGCTGTCAGAGCAATCTGGTATCTCCGTCTCGACGATCCTCGGAATCGAGAATGGCACTTCTCGATTCAAGACCAACAACGGGGTTGCGTCGCGGCTTGCTCGTGCGCTGGAATGTCACGTTAGTGACATCTTCGACGCCAACGAGTTGTCAGACTTGGGTCGGCCAGCCTGTACCGGCGGTAGCTACACGGTGACGACAACTACAACTGTCGTTGTCAGCTACACCGCCTGTCCTTTGCACCCTGGCATCGTCTTGCCTCTCAGCGGAGAGTGCGACATGTGCCAATAGCCCCCCGAGGTCGAGCCCCGAAAGAGCCCCTTCGGGGGTTTTCTTTATCTAGATTTATTCGTGTTTTCGTTTGTGACCAGGTAGCCAGCCACGGTGCGCATGATGTCGGCCTGGACTGTCGTGGCGATAAGATGTACCCAGCTGAGCCATAAAACTTGGACCTAAATGAGCGTGTAGTTTTGATAGATTGATTAGCGCTTGACGAGAATCTGAATCGAGTTCGGCAAGTGAAACAACTCCGCCAGCCAGCGCTTGGACTTGCTGTTTGATTTGCTGCAAAGGGATACTCGGTATTCGCTTTACATAGAATTTATTTAGCGTCCGACGTTCGCGTTCTAGCTGCTCGTATGCCCAAATTGCATAGCCGTCTTGAAAATTACGTTGATTGGCCTTATTATTCTCTGCAATTGGCGAACCTAAGCCTTCGAGGATTTTTTTACCATACCTCACCTGCTGCCGAGTGATTAACATGCCAAGTCGTGGATCATACACGGTACGGCCGCGCTTTATATTAAACCTTAGCGAATCAAACTCTGCCAACCAGTTTGGGTTACAAACCGTAATGGACTGCAGCAAATGCAAAGTCTGAAAAGCCCCGCCGCTAACTGGAACTTGCAGATCAAATGGAATACCGGTGACTAACTTAGGATTACGGACAACTGTGCTCGACGAGACTTCGCGGACAGCATTTGTATCGATATGGGTAGCGTTACCGCCGTCATCAACTACCCATAATTGATCAATTTGACCAGCGACGATGCAGCGCAACAAATCTGATTGCTCGTCATCGTTAATCGGCGTTAAAGCGTTTTCGCTCATGTCAATATCGCTCAGGTCATGATTAAGTCGTTCCATGACTTCGCGGGCTTTACTAACATTTTTACCAATGATACCTAGGTCTTCGTAAGCTTCTTCGGAAATATTTTTCAGAGCCAGAAAGACATCGTATTGCGCTAGTGGATCGGACTGGTGTTGTTTGGTTAGTTTGTGCCAGCCGGTATAGCGTGGACCGCCTTTGACGATGCCGCCGACTTCTTGAATGCCAATAACTGCCGCTAGTTTTGATTGAACCGCTGGGCTAAACGACTTAGACTCAACCAACATGCGACCAAAACTCGATTCAACCGGGAATTGTTCCATTTGGTGACCAATTTTAGTAACTTGACCAGTTTTAGTCAGAGCGCCTAGGGTGATTAGCTTTTGTTTAGCACGCTTGATTGCCCTGCTACTTGGGTCATGGTAAAAATCAAGCTTTTCAATATCGATATCAGCACTGGCTAACCGTAGCGTTAAGCGATCGATGTGTTTACGTAAAATTTCAGGTGTTGGATATTCGGGGCGCTCTTTAAATTCTAGACAAGGCATCGTGTCATATGGTGCCAAAATATATTCACCCGGTTTTGTTCGACCGGCTCGGCCAGCGCGTTGCAGGCAGTCAGCCTGCGATGTTTGGGCAATAAATAACCCCTCGACGCCATTTCGGACCTCGCTACGGCGTTCGAGGCCGCTATCAATCACGACGTCAATATCGTCGATTGTGATACTAGTCTGGGCGATGTTAGTCGATAAGATAACTTTGCCTTTAGGGTAGTTTTCAAATACTTTTTGCTGAGCCACAAGCTCTAGCTGAGAATGAAGCGGCATAACGGGAATACTGGCGGCTTTGGCTTTTTGAGAAATGGCGTGGGCAACATCTTCAATCTCGGCCTTTCCGGGTAAAAATACCAACATATTGCTAGATTTAGTTTCGATTTGGTTGATTATTTCGCTGACTATATCGGTGCCGCGGCGTGATTTGACTTCAAAACTTCGTCCTGGGATATTAATTACAGCGTTTGTGCCAAAAAACTCCGCCAGGCTGCCGGT
>JAJXYZ010000042.1 GCA_021780305.1 bacterium
GGTCTTGTTTAGTGCGATTTATCAAGGTCAGAATTAGTGGATATATTTGCACCGATTCAGTGGTTTGCTGATTGGCTGGCATATGGTGTATTTGATATAGCTAAAGGTTCGGCTCTCGGTAATACTGTAAACTTTTTTATTTATGACTCGATAAAGATAATTATATTATTGGCGGTGATTATATTTATAGTCTCGTTTATTAGATCGTATTTTCCACCAGAAAAAACGAAGAAACTATTATCTAATGCAAAATTCCCGATTTTAAATAATTTTATGGCGGCACTATTTGGTATCGTTACGCCATTTTGCTCTTGTTCGGCAGTGCCATTATTTATTGGCTTCATTGAAGCTGGTGTGCCGCTTGGAGTGACGTTGTCGTTTTTAATATCCGCACCGATGGTTAATGAAATTGCTCTCGTTCTATTATGGGGTTTATTTGGCTGGAAGATTGCTTTAATCTATATCGTTTCGGGCGTTGTCATTGCAACAGTTGCCGGTTGGATTTTAGGAAAACTAAGGCTTGAAAAGTGGGTTGAAGGTTTTGTCTATCAGATAAAAAGTATTCAAGCAGGCGAAAAAAAGCTAGAAACAAAAGCCAGGTTTGTTTATGCGAAACAGTACGCCATCGATATCGTTAAAAGTGTTTGGATCTATATATTAGTTGGCGTTGGGCTGGGTGCTTTGATGCACGGTTATGCGCCGAGTGATTTGTTGGTTAAGTATGCTGGCCCAAATAATTTCTTTGCCGTACCTCTAGCGACACTTATTGGCATTCCGCTTTATTCGAATGCTGCCGGTACGATACCGATTGTTTCGGTCCTTATAAATAAAGGCATGGCCATGGGGACGGCTCTGGCGTTTATGATGGCGGTAACAGCCTTGTCATTACCGGAATTTATTATTTTAAAGAAAGTACTTAAACCAAAATTGATCGTGACATACGCTACAATTGTTGGACTTGGAATAATATTTACAGGCTATTTGTTTAACGGCATCATACATTAAGCATTCTATGATGTGCTAGACTTAGATTATGAAAAAAATGCTTGTGTATGTAGCGGCGTTTGCATCAGTTGTTTTGCTCGGTGTTGGGATTAGCCCTAACGTTAATGCTGTAGGCCTCAACAACTTTACAATAAGCTCATACCAGATTGATTACTATCTTGATCGTGATTCAAGCAACCATTCTACTCTTAAAACTGTTGAAAAAATTGTGGCCGAGTTTCCTAGTTTTGATCAAAATCATGGAATTGAGCGTTATGTGCCGCAAAGCTATGACAATCATTCGACTAACCTAAGTATTGCATCAGTGACTGACGAGTCTGGTTTAGCTTTATCGTACACAACCTATATATCAAACGATAACAAGGTTATTCGAATAGGTGACGCCAATCAGTATGTTCATGGCACTAAAACTTACGTAATTACATATAATCAACAAGATGTTACTCGTTATTTTGATAATACAAAAAGAGACGAGTTTTATTGGGATACAAATGGTACGGGATGGGGTGTGCCAATCGTACATTTATCGGTGACTCTTCATATCGGTGGGGGCATATCATCTAGTTTGAGTAATAACAACGCTTGTTATGTGGGTGTTCAGGGCTCAAATACGCCATGCGATGTATTGGCAAGTCCTGACGGTTTTGTGGCCTCAGCCGATGATTTGCAGCCAAAAGAAAACTTAACTGTCGCAATCGGATTTAAGCCACAAACATTTGCGGCCTACACGCAATCGATACAGGACATATTCAAAATATATTGGGTATTTTGCCTTGTTATTTTGTCACCAATAATTGCCATAACGTTGATGATTATTTTGGGGGTTTGGGCACAAAGTGCGTATAACCGGCGCAAAGATGTCGGTACGATTGTGCCAGAGTACCTGCCTCCAAGTGATGCCAGCGTGACTGTTTCGGCTACAATTTATAACAAACCGATGAAGGCCTTTAGTGCTCAGCTGATTGATTTTGCTGTTAGGCATTACATTAAAATTTATCAGATTAGTGAAAAGTCGATATTTAAGCGGGCGGAATATGAACTTGAGATAATTAAAGATATCTCTGATTTACGTGACGAAGAACGCGAAATTTTGACCGATATGTTCGATTCAGTCGCCATTGGTTCGAGATTTAATTTAAAGGATATGGAGCAAAATCGAACACTGTTTTATATCAGATTTAAAGACAACATTAAAAAACTAAATACCAACATACGCGGTCGTTATGGGCTTCGGGCGAAAGATCCCAGTTTAAAGCCAAGATTTATACGTTTAGGTACGATTGGTTTAGTACTAGCGATTCTGACAATTTCACCATTGATTTTAACGGTTTCTATCATGGCTTATATAACCGCTTGGACGTTGTGGCCACTAACAGATAAAGGTGTTGAACTGCGTCGTTATCTTGAAGGCTTGAAAATGTACATATCAGTAGCCGAAGTCGATCGGTTAAAGATGCTGCAAAGCCCGGAAGGTGCTGAAAAAATTGAGATATCAATCGATGCAAATGATAAAGGTCAACTTGTTAAGCTATATGAGCGGGTGCTACCATATGCGATTTTATTTAACCAAGAAAAAGGCTGGAATAATCAACTTGGCGCGTATTATGAATCGATTAATCAAGCGCCGGAATGGTATGTGGGTCAAAGTGCGGTCTTTAATGCAGCGGTGTTTAGTTCGGCTATGAATAGTTTTAGTCAAACAGTTAGCTACGCTGGCGCGTCAAATTCAAGCACTGGTGGTAGTGGCGGCGGTGGCTCATCTGGCGGCGGAGGCGGTGGCGGCGGTGGCGGCGGCTGGTAGACGCGCTCGATCTAGCGTGTTGAGGCGGCTGTGAAGAGTTTTATCCACTGCGCTAGTGTCATCTGCGAAGGTTTGATATCGGCTTTTAGGCCAACCTCTGATAACGGCATTTTTGCGAACTTTTTCGGATCAGAAAAACAATCGACTATTACTTTTTTGTAAGTATTAAGCTTATCGGAGCTAATTAATGGCTCGTCGCGATGCGCGATTTCAAGGAGTACGGTATCGACATTTGGATGTGGCCAAAAGTCGGTGCGTCGCAGTGGTCGGCGGATGCGCACGGCAAATTCAGGTCCGATAATCATGCCGAGTTGGCTGGTGAATCGATCAGAATTAGCCAGAAGTTTGTTGGCAAATTGTTTTTGGACAATTAAATAGCTGGCAACAGGTGGATTCTTGGTCTCGGTAATTTTATGAAGGATTGGTGAGCTAAGATGAAAGGGTATATTGGCAAATATTTTATATGGTTTTTCTGGCAAATCCATTCCTAAAAAATCACCTTGATAGATTGTTACATTCGGAAATTTTTCCATATTTTCACGTAGTTTAGCTGCAACTCGAGGCTCGACCTCGATGGCGGTGACTGATTTGCAACGTGTTGCTAGGACTGACGAAATCACGCCGCTACCGGCGCCAATATCGATTACGTCATCATGCTTATTTATTGAAGTATGACCGACTAGTTCTTTGACAAGCTGCGGGCTGCGTAAGAAGTGTTGTGAATAATCAGCGAGACGTTTCAAGATAATTCCTAATAATTGTTACTTTTATTATCATAATCATAGCACGGTTAAATAAGCCTGTTGTGACTGTCGTATCAATTACATAGAAGATTGTATGTAGTAAAATAGATATGTAAGCAGGAGTATTGCTATGGAAGAGCCAGTTACTACAACAAGAAAAAGATATTCACCAGGACAAGGCGCCACCGCTATTAGTGGCGGTGGCGGCGTTGTTTACGGATTGGGTTTAGTCGGAGCGCTTATTTATTTTCTACAGCACGCCGTTGGCTTGTGGCCAATTGTGCTGGCGATTTTGAAGGCCATCGTTTGGCCAACCTTTATCGTTTTCAAATTACTTGAAAACCTATTTGGTTAATGAGCAATTGGTCGACGATGGTTCCAGAATGTCGACTGGTCATCGGACCTCATTGAGTGTTGGACATGGCTCGCAACTGATATTACCCAGCCTGATCCAATTAGAATCGCTACACTATAGAATATGACTGGACTTGATACAACAAGACCAATCGCAGCAACAATGCCAGCGACAATACCGATAGCTATTTCGGTAAGATTGCGCCAGCTTCGATTTGCTAGATCAAAGCCGTTGATGGCTACCATGCCCAGTCCAAGCACAGCCAAGACAGCGACAGCACTATTCCAACTGTCTAACATCACCCACGATAATCCGTAAATTTTTACAAATACTACGACTACGCCTAAAACAAAAAGGGCAGCGGTAGCAATATCACGCCAAGAGAGTTTCATAATGTTTTTCCTCCTCGATGCATTTTTTTAGATAGAGAACCTGATTTTATTTGATTGTTTAATTGACGCCAACGTCTAATCTGCAAACGCCTCGCACGCTGCAGCCAGTTATCACTACTGTCGTAATCAAAATCATCCAATCGTATATCTGATAATTTTGTCGGACTGTTAACGATTCGTAGCCTATTCATATCCAAACCTCCAAATTATTATAATTTTTAGCGGTTTTGGTTTTTTTGTTTGCCTCCTCTCCTCATCTTTGTCCTCCTGTTTAGATGCGTCCATTATCGCTGGAATGCATATAAAATTCTATGAGTGCAATCACAGATTGATTGATGTTACTCGGCAAGTGGAATATAGTGATACGTAAGGGAGTCGTTATGAGTACCCCGGATCAAAAGCAACTCGATTCATTCTTTAGAAAGTATCCGATACGGCATTTTGATAAAGGCCAGATTATCATAGCGACTAATGAAACTCCACCAGGAATCTTTTATGTAGTAAGCGGACAGGTAAGACAGTATGATATCACGGATCTAGGTGTTGATATCGTGCTAGATGTCCTGCTTGATTCATCAGTCTTTCCATTAGAGTGGGCGGTGCGAGATGTTAACACTCAATACTTTTATCAAGCGATTAGTCCGGTTGAGGTTCGGCTTGCTCCACTTAACGAGTTGCAAAATTTTCTAAAACAGTCTCCAAGGCTAGTCTACAGTATGTTAAATCGTTCGGTGGCTGCCATGACGATTATGCAGCGTCGGATGGCTCATTTAATGAGCGGCGTAACCTATAACCGAGTAATGTTTGAATTAATTGCGCAGGCCAAGCGTCTGGGCATTAAGCAGACTGATGGATCTTATCTATTGAATATGCATGAGGATGAGTTGGCGCAACGGGCGGGCTTAACGCGTGAAACAGTTAATCGTGAGGTTGGAAAGTTAAAACGGTTAGGTTTGGTTGAGGTCAATCATCGTCGAATTAGTATTAAAAATTTAGATAAACTCGAATCACTACTAGGTGATCATCTCTAAGTTATTTTAAAGAAAGTACTATACTGGAAGTAATGGACGTAGTAAAATAGAGTTACGAGGAGGTATCAGCATGGCTACAAATACCAAAACTTTTCGGCGATTGCCGGCACAGGGCAAGATATTTGGCGTGTGCGCGGGTATCGCAGATTACTTTGAAATGGACGTAACGTTACTGCGTGTGATTTTTGTCGTACTAACTATTCTTAGCGGTGGTGGTCTATTGGTTTTATACCTAGCCCTTGCTTTAATTATGCCAGTGTCTGACTCGCCGGTGTCGCATAAAAATGTTTCGTCTGACGATCGGCCGCTATCTGAAGAAGTATCCAGCCAGCATCAGAGTAACGTGCGCAATTATGTAGGAATTGGTTTAGTTGTTTTTGGCCTATGGCTACTTATGGGACAATTCTTCCCAGGGTTTTTCTTGCTACGCTGGGAATTCGTTTGGCCAGTAATACTGATTTTGTCTGGTTTAGTCATTGCTACTAGAAGGCGGTAGTTATTATGGCTAAAAAAATAGAATTAAACGAAGTCAAACCAGTTAAGCCGGTAGAACTCGATGAACTTGCTAATGAACCGCTTGATCCAAAGCATGCTGTTGATCATAGAGTTAAGCACTGGAAGATTGGTCGGATATTTTGGGGGTTACTGTTTGTATTAATTGGCCTGCTGATACTAGCGAGTAATAGTGGATTAGTCAGTTTAAATTGGTTTAATTTATGGCGCTTGTGGCCACTTTTCATAATTATGATCGGTATGTCTATATTGACTATCCAGGGCTGGGCTGGACGGCTACTAGCGGTTGTTATAGTGGTGTTGGCGCTTGGAGCGGTGACGTATGCGCTGATCTATAATCCTCATGATATTCGTCAAACTTCGATTTATAATATATCGTCGCAAAAATTAGATCTTGCAACTAACGCTGAAGTTAATGTTCAGACTGGGCTTGGGCAACTCGATATTAATTCAACCGACCAAACGGCTGTCGTTCAAGCTAAATTAGAGAGTAATATTTCAAAATTGACGAGCGATGCGATATTAACCGGTACAACTCAGGTTACGAATATTAACACGGACGTAACCGATAATTGGGCGGCTGGTAATGTTGATAATCGACTAAATTTAAATGTGACGCGTGCGCTGCCGATTCGTTTAAACCTTAATATAGGCGCGTCTAACATAAACGCGGATCTGACACTGGCCCGTCTTCAAAGTCTTAGTATAAAAAGTAGCGCGACCAAATCTGACATAAAATTAGGCAATATTGAAGACTTAACGACGGTAAACTTAGATTCCGGGGCAAGTTCATTTGTCATACGTGTGCCTAGTACTAGTGGTGTAAGTGTAAAATTAAGCGGGTTGACCAGTAATAACCTTGAAGGGTTAGTTAAAAATGGCGATACATACGAATCGTCTAATTACGGATTAGCCACAAAAAAAATTGATATAGTCGGTCGATTAGGCCTAGCATCGTTTAAACTCGAACAATATTAAGTCGATTTATTGTTTTTAGTAGAATTTATTATGTATTTTTGGTATTAGTCTGTCATAATTAAAACATATGAGAATCTGGCAAACATCCCAAAAGCGATTAGGCCTCGCTTTGACAATTTTTTCAATTATCGGCCTAATTGCATCTTTCGTTTTAACATACGATACGATTGAGAAAATAAAAAATCCAAGCTTTAACCCTACGTGCAACATCAGTCCGATTATTAGTTGCGGAAAGGCGATGACATCGCTTCAAGGCGAATTATTTGGCATACCAAACCCAGTTTATGGAATTATGGCATTCACTGCTTTGTTGGCGTTTTCGGTGACACTTTTGGCGGGAGCGCGGTATAAGCGTTGGCTGTGGTTGACTGCAGAATTTGTGGCACTAACTGGTGTGATTTTTGTGCACTATCTATTTTATGTCAGTATGGTTGAGTTGGGTTCGATATGCCCATGGTGTTCGCTTGTATGGGTGACGACAATTGCCATATTTTGGTATTTAACTACGCACTTGGTGGCAACCGGTATGTTGTCATGGCAGACAAAGTCTAATCGGATTGCTAACTTTTGGAAAACCTATTCAGCACCAGTTTTAGTTTTATGGTATTTAGTCTTGATTGTGATTGTTTTTTTAAGATTCAGTAGCTACTGGCTATCCTTGATATGATAAGGCGAGTAATTTGGCGGATTGTCAGGTTTGGTTATGTTTATCTAATCAAGCCCCTCTTATTTATGATGTCGCCAGATAATGTCCATAGCCATACGATTAGTCAAATGTCTTTTTGGCAGAATGTACCAGGTTTTACGGCTTTAGTTAGACTGGTTTTTCAACAATCTTCATGCTCTGCCTTAAAACAGCAGTACCATAACGTGACATTCAATAGTCCGGTCGGTTTATCGGCTGGATTTGATAAGAACGGTGAAATTATGCCAATTATTGCTAGCCTTGGGTTTAGCTTTGGTGAAGTTGGGTCTGTTACGGCTGATTCGTGTGAGGGTAATATTCGGCCATGGTTCTATCGATTACCTAAGACCAGATCACTCGTCGTCAATGCTGGGCTTAATAATCATGGGTCTGAGGCGATTATTAAGCGTCTTGCCAATTACTCAGATTCAGATTTAAGGGAATTTCCGATAATTCTATCAGTCGCAAAGACTAATAGCCAGAAAGTTATAAGTATTGAGCAAGGTATTAACGATTACGTGACAACAGCTCGTCGTGCCAAAAATCAGCCTAATATTAAAATGATCGAACTGAATATTTCGTGTCCAAATGCTTATGGCGGCGAAGATTTTACTAAGCCTGATGGCCTAGAACTTTTACTTACAGCGATTGATTCAATTAATTTAAAACAACCAGTATTTGTCAAAATGCCAGTTAATCTGGATTTGTTAAAAGCCAAAGATTTACTAGATGTAATCGTAGGTCATAAGATAGCCGGCGTAACAATCGCCAACCTAGCAAAAAATCGGACTACTGCAAATCTAAAAGATGATCTGCCGTTATCGGTTGTTGGTAATTTAAGTGGCGAGCCGACTCGAGACTTAAGCAACGAGCTGATTAGGAGGACGTTTTTAGAATACGGCAAACGCTTAACTATCATTGGCGTAGGTGGTATATTTTCGGCAGATGACGCCTACGAGAAAATAAAATTAGGAGCCAGCCTAGTAGAATTGATTACCGGTATGATTTTTGAAGGTCCACAGTTACCGTCACAAATCGAGGATGGTCTAAGAAGACGACTGCAAACCGACGGGTTTAATCACATCAGTCAAGCTATCGGTATTGATGCTAAACAATAAACTTGATTAAGCCTGATAATTAGTGCAGAATGTGACGAATATCTATATAATGTAATTATGCACGAAAAAATACAGAAGTTTTTTGAAGAGTTTGCTACTGAAGAATATCAAAAAGGCGAGATGATAATTTTTGCTAATATGAATCTTAAGTCAGTTTATTATATTGAATCTGGTACGGTTATTGAATACGACATTGCCCCAAGTGGTACGCGTGCTATCCTAAACACATTTAAACCACATGCCTTTTTTCCAATATCTAACGCTATAAATGAGATTGACACACCGTATTTCTATGAGGCGAGTGGCCCAGTTACGGTTAGAAAAGCTCCCGCCTTAGCTGTAGTTGAGTTTATAAAGAAGAATCCAGACGTTGCCTATGATCTGCTTCGGCGAATTTACAGAGGTACGGATGGAGTTTTGGCGCGTCTGTCGGAGATGATGCGGGGTGATGCTGAAAGCCGTGTCTTAAAAGAAATAGATATTATCAAGAAGCGGTTTGGTTTTGAGGTTGTTGATAATGGTGCTGAGCAATTAATTAAAAAGGTACCTGAAAAGGAATTGGCCGAACGAACGGGTTTGGCGCGCGAAACTGTCAGCCGAGCGATAAAAAAGTTGAAAACATCGGGTCAGCTTAAGATTCAAAAAGGCTATATTATTATAAGCAATTCAAAGTAAGGTTGATATATGGCTAATATCCGACCTTTAGTAGTATGATTGTAATAGATGACATACGATGAAATTGTACGAATTATTGCCGATGGAGCTTTGGCGCCAGTTATCTTAATTGGCTCTTATATGTTAATTTTTAAAATTCCAAAGGGGCAGCGATTCCAGGCTTACTGTCGAATTTTGTTAGCCGGTCTGACGGCTTATCTGCTGGCTAAATTAGCCGCAACCGTATATCAACCAGATATAGCACGACCTTTTGAGTTGCTCGGTCAACATGCTGGCGCTTTATTTTTGAATAATCCCGGGTTTCCATCTGATCATACCTTGTTTGCCACTGCGATAACCTGCGCTGTTTGGTTTGAGACCAAAAACCGCTCGGTTAGTTTGTTGCTTGCGGGATTGGTTGTATTAATATCGATTGGTCGTGTTTTGGCGCTTGTCCATACGCCTATAGACGTTATATTTGGTATTATTTTCGGGCTAGTCGGATCGCTTTGGTACTTTAATTCCAGACCGGCTGTCTATAAAAGTACGTCATCTTTGCAGAAATAACAATTAGCGTATATACTATAATAAATTACTGAGGTAAGGGAGATAGTATGGCTAAAGTTATAGTGGATGAAGGTCAAGTTCGCGAAGTCAGTCAATATTATATTTGGTGGCATTTAGCCCTGACCGGCGCTGGCTTGGGTCTTGTCTATTGGGTCATGACTTATCTGGTTGGTCATTTTATTATCGATCAACTGTATTGCGGCAATTCGGTTAGTGCTATAACCTGCTCAAACTCAACCAGCATATCTGGGAATATAGCCGATATACTAGTTGCGGCAATTGGATTAGTTGTAATGGTTAGAATGAGGGTTTTTCGACCAATTATTATCGCAGTGGCTAGTGCAATTTTACTATGGGGCTTGGCCGGTTGGACGGAAGGCTTGTGGTTTCTAGAGGCAATTGTATGGTCTGTCCTATTATTTGCATTATGTTATCTTATGTTTTCGTGGGTTGGTCGTTATGCGCGCTCGACAGCGGTTCTGATTGCGGTACTAGTTATTGTGGTTATTGGTCGCATCGTACTAGCTCTATAAGTGTTATACTTATGGTATGAATGAGGTAATTTTACTGTTAATCTTGGCGGTTGTTTTAGTTGGTTTTGCGATTGTGCTTTACATCGTTAATCAGCGCATGCGCGAATTAAAGGCGGGTAGTGCGGTTGAGCTTTTAAAATCTGATGTGACCGAGTTGTCGCGTGGTATTAACAATTTGCAGCAGGCGATGGGCGACAAACTCGAACGTAATAATATGACAATGCAAACGTCGATGCAAAAGCAACTTAGTGAAAGTGCTAAATTAGTTGCCGATGTAACTCAGAGGCTGGCAAAACTGGACGAGACTAATCGCCGCGTCGTTGATGTGGCTGATGAGTTAAAAACTCTTCAAAATGTACTTCAAAACCCGAAACAACGTGGTGTATTTGGTGAATACTATTTGGAATCTGTCCTTGAAAACATCTTACCTTCAAAAAATTATCAGATGCAATATCGATTTAAAGATGGTGAAATTGTTGATGCGGTAGTTTTTTTGGATAAGGGCCAAATTTTGCCAATCGATAGTAAGTTTAGCCTAGAGAACTATAACCGGATGGTGGGTGAAAATAGTAAACCCGAGCGAGAGAAATTGCTCGGTAAGGTTCGGTCTGACCTGAAGGGTCGGATTGATGAAACCAGTAAGTACATTCGGCCCGGTGAAAATACGATGGACTTTGCCTTTATGTTTATTCCCAGTGAATCGCTTTACTACGATCTATTGATTGGTGATGTTGGTACTGGATCGAGCGCCCGCGATTTAATTGAATATGCCTTTCGTGACAAAAAGGTGATTATTGTTAGTCCGACTAGTTTTATGGCTTATCTGCAAACTGTTTTACAGGGCCTGCGAAGCCTGCAGATTGAAGAACAGGCTAAGGATATTCAAATCAGAGTTGGTAAGCTGGGCCAGCATATTGGTAGCTTCGAGCTGTTTATGCAGAAGCTGGGTAATTCGCTCGGTACAACGGTTAATCACTTTAATTCAGCCCATAAAGAACTTGGCAAGATAGACAAGGATGTCATTAAAATTGCTGGCAATAATCCATCAGTTGAGCCGCTGCTGATTGATAGACCGCGTGATGATATCTAGGTAAATTGATGTATAAAAATATCCCGCAGTTTGGCGGGATATTTTTTTATTACTAAAACCAATTAGTTTCGTGCAGCGTCGTTTTCGACTCGCAACAAGTCTTGCAAGAAGAAACCGATAACACCACCAATAACTGGCGCAAGCACGTAGACGGCTAGAGGCCACACACTCCATTTAACAGCTTGTAGTGAGAAAGCTACTGCTGGGTTTAGGATAGCGGTTCCGCTAACATATGAGGCAGCTGAAGCAGCTAACAGAAGGGCGATAAAAATACCGAGACCAACTGTAAAAGCTGATACTATTCGATCGCGCTTTTCACGAAGTGCGGTCGCAACGGCAAATCCAAGGATAGCTGTACCGACTAACTCCGAGAAGAAGACGTACCATTCTTTACCGGCTGGTAAAACTGCGGCCTTAAATAAAGCAGGGGGGGCTTGACCGTATGCTTGGGCGGCGGCGTCGACTGGTGCGGCTCCACCAATGAAGGCGTTTAGCAAACCAAAGGCTGCAAGTCCACCGAGAATCTGCGCAACTATATAGCCAAGTGCGCGTAATCCGCTGATGCGCTTAGTAGCCCATGCGCCAATTGTCATAGCTGGGTTGATATGAGCGCCCGACATTGCGCCAACCATAAGTACTACACCCGCGATGGCAAACAGTACGATAATTGGTTGACCTTGTCCTGCAATAACTGCAATGGCAAGTAGGAACGTACCGATGAATTCAGCGACAAGAGTGCCAATTAATGGTGCTCTCTTAAGAACTGAACTTACCAAACTTCGATCTTCGGTCGCTCGGACTGCTTTTACAGTTGATGTCTTCGTTGTGACAGTGGCCGGTTTGGTTGCGGACGCTTTTACTGACTTTTGAACAGCTTTTTTAGTAGCCATTTATTTTCCTCCTTAAGTGAACATGGCTATAGTATAACACAACCAAGATGAGGGCAACATGGGTGTATACTAGGGTTATGTCTATATTTGTACGTCAAGATGAGCAAAGAACGCAACTGCAAGAGCGAATTGCAGCCGAACTCCGTGAACGTTCAAAGCAAAATGCAAGTTCTGGTGATTTACCAGATGGCGTTAATGATTCGCAGTATATGAAAGGAACTAAACAAACTAGTAGCTTAGGTTGGTTGTGGATTCTAGTTGGGCTCGCGGTCGTTGGTGTGATAATTTGGCTGACGATTATTAGTGCCAAGTAATTAACTGTAAGTTTTATCATACATCGTGATTGTTTTGAAGTATAATAATTAACAGTTATGCAAAGTATTGATGATGTGCGCCGAATTCTTCTTGCCCAGGTTGCCGACAGTCAGGAGCCACGGGAAGTTTTAAAAGCCAAAGAACTCAAAGATCTATACGGTAAAATTTCTAATATCGATCCGTCAGAGCGAGCGGCTTTTGGCAAGAATGTAAATGATTTAAAAAATGATTTAGAGTCAGCCATTAGGTCTCGTGAATCGATACTTCAGGACGCCACGGTTACGTCGCTTGATGTGACAGCGCCCTGGGATATTAATTCGTCGGAACCGGAATTATTGCCAACTGAATTTGGTACTAAGCATCCTTTGACTACAGAACTTGATGTCGTTATTGATATCTTTACAAGAATGGGCTTTGAGGCGATTGAATCTCGCCAAATTGATGACGATTTTCATATGTTTAGTGCGTTAAACTTTCCGGAAAATCATCCCGCGCGCGACGGTTACGACACATTCCGTACCGAAGAGAATTTCATCCCACCAGCTCATACTAGTACTATGCAAAACCGTGTCTTAAAGGATGGCAAGGCAAAGCTTGAGGCGGGTGGACAGATTGCCGCGATTAGTTATGGTCGAGTTTTTAGAAACGAAGATGTCGATGCAACTCACGAACATACTTTTTACCAATGTGAAGGTATATTTGTCAGTGAGTCGGCTACACTTAGCGATATGATTGGTACGCTGCGGGCATTTTTTGAGTCATACTATGGTCAGAGCTTAAAGGTTAAAACGCAACCAGCTTACTTTCCATTCGTCGAGCCAGGCATGGAGTTTGCTATTGAAAAGCCTGCTTCACTAGGGGGTAAGCCGGGTGAATGGCTAGAGATGTTGGGGTGCGGTATGATACACCCGAATGTGCTTAAAACTGCCGGAATTGACCCAAGTAAATATCAGGGTTTTGCCTGGGGTGGGGGTGTTGATCGATTGGTAATGTTGAAATATGGTATTGAAGATTTGCGTCATTTCGAGTCTGGTAAGTTGTCATTTTTAAGGAAGTTTAAATCATGATTATTTCTGTAAACTGGTTAAAAAAATTTGTCGACATCGACTTGCCGATTGACGAGTTAGCGCAGCTAATTGGTGCTCGAATTGTTGAAATTGAAGAAGTGGTTGATCTTGGCGCAAAGTATAAAGATACGTTAATCGTGCGCGTGGTAGAGTGCGCGCCGCTAGAAGGCAGCGACCATCTCCATTTGACTAAGATCGACGATAGCGGCAATCGTCAAGATGTGGAGCGTGATGCAAACGGCTTAATTCAAGTTGTTTGCGGTGCTCCAAATATTCATGCGGGTATGTTAGCTGTTTGGCTGCCACCAAATTCAGTTGTACCGGATAGTTATGGCACGACTAGCCCATTTACGCTTACTGCTAAGCCGTTGCGCGGCGTTACTAGTAACGGTATGTTAGCTAGTGCGAAAGAACTAGCCTTATTTGAAGATCATACCGGTATTCTCGAAGTTGATAAAAATGCCGAAGCCGGTAGTTTGTTTGCGACCGTCTATGAACTCGATGATTATTTACTTGATATTGAAAATAAATCATTAACTCATCGCCCAGATACGTTTGGAATTATTGGATTTGCGCGTGAAGTTGCGGCAGTTTTAGGTAAGCCATTCGTTACGCCCGAATGGCTGGTTGGGCTTGACCCTATGTACGGTGATAAGGCTGATGATGTTGCTTCATTATCAGTTACTATCGAAAACCTTGAACTATGCGCAAGATATCAAGCCGTTGTACTAAGTGATGCAGAACCACTGCGTCAGTCGCCACTGGAAATCCAGACATACCTCTCTAGGGTCGGAGTAAGGCCGATTAATGCGATTGTCGATGTGACAAATTATCTTATGATGTTAACCGGCCAGCCACTACATGCATTTGATTATGACAAACTCGTGAAAGTTGGCGGGGGCAAAGCTGATATACACGTTCGGTCCGGTAGGCAGAATGAAAAACTTGAACTTTTAGACGGTCGATTAATCGAGTTGAGTGAAAGTGATGTTGTAATTGCGGCTGGCGAAACGGCTGTTGGTCTGGCTGGCGCAATGGGCGGTTTAAATACTGTAATTGATGAAAACACGAAAAATATTATCGTCGAAAGTGCTACCTTTGATCTTTATAAACTACGCTCAACTCAAATGCGACACGGTATTTTTAGTGAAGCAATTACGCGCTTCACGAAAGGCCAGCCAGCTGAACTTACCGCTCCGGTTTTAGCCGAGGCCGTTAAACTAATGGGCGAGTGGTCTGGTGCAAATCGAGTTAGTGAAGTTATTGAAGCTGTTGGCGTGCAAACTTCTAATAAACCGATTACCGTAACAGTTAGCCGCATTAATCACGTGCTAGGCACTTCATTTACTCAGGATCAGATTGTTAATACATTACGCTCGGTTGAATTTGCAGTTGTCGAAGATAGCGACAAGCTAACTGTCGGTGCGCCGTATTGGCGGGCTGATATTCACATTATTGAGGATATTATTGAAGAAATTGGTCGACTTACGGGTTTTGACTCAATTACTCCAACTTTACCAACTAGAGATTTTACAGCTGTTTCACCGTCCGAGTTTGATATATTTCGAACAAAGTTACGTAACAGTTTAGTGCGAGCCGGTGCTAGCGAAGTGCTAACTTATAGTTTTGTGCATGGTGATATTATGCGAAAAGTCGGACAAAACGTTGATAATGCATACCGTATAACAAATTCAATTAGTCCTGATTTGCAATATTATCGTCAGTCGCTAACGCCTAGTCTTTTAAACATAGTATTTCCAAACGTCAAACAAGGTTACGGTCAATTTGCTATATTTGAAATTAACAAAGTACATCCGAAGTCGACGGGGTTAACAGACGAAAATGTGCCGGTAGAAATCGGTAGTATCGCTCTAAGCGTCGTTAATACAAAAGAACTAGCTGGAGCGGCATTTTATAAGGCTAAACGTATCTTGTCGTATATGACAACTCAACTAGGTATAAGTTTACGATTTGAATCAGTTTCGGGTGAGGATAGTTCAGAGGTTTTGGCGCCATTCGAGCCAAAGCGCCGTGCCTATGTTGTAACTGAGGATAACGTTAAAATCGGTGTAATCGGTGAATATAAGAAGAGCGTGGCGGTTAACTTTAAACTACCAGTTTACGCAGCAGGTTTTGAACTAGAAACAAGTAAATTGTTTAACGCTGTCAGTCAAAAAAAGCCAAGTTATCAGCCACTGAGTCGTTATCCTGGAACTGAACGTGATATTTGTTTTAAAGTCGCGGCTGAAACTGAATATATAAAAATTGAAGCTGCGGTTAACTCGGTTTTGGATCAGACTGAACTTGAAACAAACTTGCAGCCAGTCGATATTTATCAGGCCGACGGCACTCAAACAAAAAACATTACACTTCGTATTTCTATAACAGCAAATGATCATACACTGACGGCTCAAGAAGCCAATCAACTAGTCGAACAGGTGTCGCGGTCTGTTACGGCAACAGCTGGCGCAACGGTTATTTAGATTACGATGGTCAGCTTAAGTTTGCTATAATGTAAGAAGTATTTATGCAAGGGGGTTTTCTAGTGGCTTCAAAAGACACAGCACAACGTATTGGAATTTGGATTATCGCGATTGTTATGACGGTCGGTACAATCGGATCATTTGTAGTGATTATTTTATCAAACAATAACCAGCAGGCCGACTTAGCGCAGCAGCAAAAGGATCAAGCCGCTCAACAGGCCGCCTATCAACAACAGCAAGCTACGGCGGCCAAGGCGAATGCAGATAGTTCTGAGGCCTTGACTGGCTATAGCGCCACTCCGTTTGACGCTGCTTCCGTGACATCTCTTAAGGTCGAAACATTAACCGAAGGGACGGGTGACACAATTAAATCAACCGATTCTATTAATGCTAGCTATTTCGGTTGGACATCAGACGGTGTTATTTTTGATAGTAGTCAAAAGAAGAGTACTGCAGACGCACCAGTTACCTTTCCTTTAAGTAATGTTATCAAAGGCTGGACGACAGGTTTAACGGGCGTTAAGGTTGGCTCTGTTGTTAAATTAACCATTCCAGCTGATCAGGCATATGGCGCGGCTGGGTCAGGCGTTATTCCAGCAAACGCACCACTTCAGTTTATTGTTGAAATTCACAAAATTGATAATTCAACGAAGTCTAGCGCGCAATAACACTATATATAGTATACTAATAATAGATTTAAAATAGTCAGAAAGGCTAATATGACAAGTGACTCAGTAAAAGATGTAGTTATGATTGGCGCTGGTCCGAGCGCGCTGACCGCCGCAGTCTATACGACTCGTGAAGATATCGATACGACTTTATATGAAAAGGCGGCTGTTGGCGGTTTGGCGGCAATTACAGATATGGTTGATAATTATCCCGGTTTTCCAGATGGAATTGAAGGTATGAAATTAGCCGAACAACTTGAAAAACAAGCCAAGCGCTTTGGTGCCAAGATTGAATATGGTGATGTTTCAGCGGTTCGCGTGCAAGATGGTCTTAAGGTCTTAACAATCGACGGCCAAGACGTTAAGGCCAAGGCGGTTTTAATTGCGACAGGTAGCGATTATGGCAAAATCAATGTACCTGGTGAAGCTGAATACTATGCACGTGGCGTTCACTACTGTGCGACCTGTGACGGTGCTTTTTATCGTGATCGACCAATTGCGGTGATTGGCGGTGGTAACTCGGCTGTCCAGGAGTCGATCTTTTTGACTCGATTTGCATCACATATTGATTTGCTGGTTCGAAGCCGTATCAAGGCCAGTGATGTGTTGCAGCGTGATTTGAAGGCATATATTGATAGCGGCAAAATAACAGTTCATCTTAATACGACAATTGATGAGATTGCCGCAACCGACGGTAAAGTTTCAGTAGTCAAGGTGACTGAAAATGGCGAACCGCGTGAAGTTGCGGTCGACGGTGTATTTATCTTTGTTGGCCTAAAGCCTAATACTGGATTTTTAGCTGGTACAGATATCGAACTTGATGAACGCGGTCTAATAAAGACTGATTTAAGGCTGCAGACAAACATACCGGGTATATTTGCGAGCGGTGATGTCAGAAGTGGAGCTACTATGCAAATCGCTAGTGCGGTTGGTGAGGGTGCTTCGGCGGCGTTGTCGATACGAGAATATTTGGAAGAAATCGAAAAAGCAGCTTAAACGATTGACTGTGCGACAAAATCCTCTAGTTGTTTAATGATTAGGGGATTTTTAGTTTGTATTGCAATTTCATGGGTCCCAAGGATTACGCCAGTGTACGCAAAGTTATGCGATCCCGTTACGGCGATTTTTTGTCCATTTTTCATTTCAAAAATCATTAATTTGGTATGTAAATATTGATCTCGTGTGTATAAGGACTGATTACCCGATAGTAATATGCTTGTTTTTATGAAAAATTTATTGAGTCCTGTGGTCGATTTGGGTGGATTAAAATATAATTTTGAGTCGGTTATTTTTAAAAGTCGGCTTAGTTTGCCGGTTGGACAAAATTGCGAGACAAGTGTTACTCTATTAGCTTCACGGGTAAGCTCGCAAACTCTACGATATATAATAGATTCGCCAATCAAACCACCGTCAATCAACACCTCGTCTTCATCAACCGCAAAGCTATGGCTAGGATATGCAAATGGACCGGTGTCGGCGGCAATTATACGCTTTGATTCGTCGATTAATTCGTCGGCTAATTGTTTACTAGTTGTCTTTATCATGTAGTCATTGCAGGCTATCCCGTAATTATAAAGATTGACGCCACCGAATGAATAAACAATATCGTCAACGACACACCATTTAATGTGGTTTCGTCCATTGAATACTGTTGTATGAGACTTTCCGAGCCAAATAAATTTAACACCATTCTTAACAAATTCTTTAGCCATCTTCGTCACCTGACGGGATGATTTTGACAAATATTTATTGGCAAGTATCATACCGCCATGTTCGAGATAAGTATAAATATCGGCTGCGACCTCAACTTTAACGCCTCGATTAACGGCTTCGTTTAAGGCTCGAAGAATCGCACTAGTTGAATCATCATTACCAATAACCATCGTAAATAGCGAGACTCTAGTTTTGGCCTGGTTAATATGATAGGTGGCGTCGCTAATATAATCGGTAGGCATTAACAGACTAAATTTTGTTGGCATATTATGATAATTATATCGTGCTCAGCCAAAAACTGGTAAACTAAAGATAAAGTAAGCAAAAGGAGTGAGGCCAAATGGCAGATTTTAATCAGATTTTGACAACGGGTGACGTTGATGGCGGCGTTATAAATGTCGTCGTAGAGATTCCACAAGGGAGTAGCCATAAAATTGAATGGGTTCGTGATATGGCGGCCTTTAAACTTGATCGTGTAGAACCGCTAATTTTTGCAAAACCAACGAACTATGGTTTTATTCCTCAAACAATTGATGAAGACGGCGATGAATTGGACGCATTAATCATAACGGACCGACCGCTAAGCACTGGTATTTTTCTAAAAGCCAAAGTTATTGGTGTTTTAAAATTTGTTGATGATGGCGAAGTTGACGATAAAATCGTGGTCGTACCAGACGATGATCGCCAGTCGGGTGATGCAATCAATACGTTAGATGATTTAAATCCACAGCTTAAAAAACAAATAGAGCATCATTTTAGTCACTACAAAGACCTTAAAAAGCCAGGTTCAACTGTCGTTAAGGGCTGGGGTGATATCGATGAGGCAAAGGCGATTATTCGCTTATCGATTGATCGCTGGAACAACCGCTAATATTCCTTTATAGTTGCATCATCGCGACGACGGCATATCGACCGTCGTCGTTTTGTCTGCCAGCTAAAAATTCACTATGCGAATAGTAGTTTGGATCGGTGGTTGTATCGGTCGGATTGTCATGGATATTCTTATCTATGATACCGGCGCTATGCAGTTGCTCGAAAACAACATCCCTGAAGGAGCGATTATCAAAAGCAAATAATGGATAATTCTGCTGTCCAGGTGCAGCAGTCAACCAAATTTCTAAATCGCTTGGGATTGAAGAGTAGTGACTTATCAAATATTCAACTGAAGCTTTAGCGCCAAATTGCTCGAGGCTATGACGGCCAATGTGCGATAACATTAGTATATTTTGTTTCGTGTCGAAGATTGCCGCGCCTACACAATCAGCTAATGGTAAAAATAAGGCTTGCCCGGGTTGTCTGGTGATTAAAGCATTGGCTGATTCTATATCTTCGCCGTTCACACCTTCACCTAGATTGCATTTATTTACTTCGCGGTAGCGACGATAATCATCGCCACCATAGGTTATGGCGACTCTGGTCGCAGAGTCAGGCGATATACCATATCTTTCCAAAAATAGTCGGCGATTATCTAAGACCTTGGATTTATTAATTGGGTCTTTATGAATAGTCATATTACCATCGGAAACGGTTGAAACTGCGAATATAACTTTCATGATTTATCTTTTCTTTTGGTTGCTTTTCGACGAATTATTTTTGCAGCGCTAGTGATTGTTTCGATAACGCCTAGTTGCTTTAGCTGCAAGCGCAACTTTTGTTTAGCATGAGTTGTTTTAACTAGATCTTGCCAATCTTGTTTAGGTGAAGATATTTTACGCGTTACAACTTCAACTACGTCACCATTATTCAATGGTTTATCAAACGGGTGTATCTTACCGTTTACTCGAAAGCTGTAAGCGTGTTTGGCGATATCGCTGTGTACCATGTAAGCAAAATCAAGCGGCAGCGCGCCCTCGGGTAGATTATAAATATCGCCCTTTGGTGAATAGACAAATATGCGCTTTCCAAAAATATCAATATTTAGCTGTTCGGTTGAAATATCTTCATTATTACGTAACCTGGTGGCGATATCCTGAAGCTGAGTAATCCATTGCATTTGAGCAGGCAGCGATGATACCCGTTTCTTTTTAACATAATTTTTTGTTACTTTTTGTTCGTGGTAGTGAAAGCCGGCGGCTAGCCCGCGTTCAGCGTGTTCGTGCATGGCGTAAGTTCTAATTTGAAACTCGACAATTTGCTTTGATGGTGTGATGACAGTGGTGTGTAGGCTTTGATAGCCGTTTGGTTTTGGAACGGCGATATAGTCTTTAATACGAGTAATCATTGGTTGGTACATTGTATGAAGTAGCCCAAGAACACGGTAGCAATCTTCTTTGGTCTCGACAATGATCCGAAGCGCCATTAAATCGTAAATATCATCCATGTTGCCGTCAACTTTTTTCAACTTGCAGTAAAGGCTATAGACGCTTTTAACTCGGCCATTGATTTCGGATTTTATCTTATGTTTTGTCAATTCGGCGTTAACTTCACTGCGAACAATACCTAGTTTGCGCGTGCTTTTACCAAGCCGTTTTTTCATGATGTTTGTGAGACGTCTATACTCTATAGGATCTAAAAAGCTAAAGGCCAGCTCTTCAATTTGAACCCGGACGCGGCCCATACCTAAACGGTCGGCAATTGGTGCAAAAACTTCTAGTGATTCACGCGCAATTTTAATTTGCTTGTCTTTGGGCATGTACTGAAGTGTTGATAGGTTATGTAGCCTATCGGCAAGCTTTATAATAATTACACGAACATCTTGACCGACAGCAATCAGCAGTTTTGATAGATTATCCTTGGTTTGCGGTAAGTAATTAGCTAAATCCTGCATGCCAGCTCGAGCTTTTGAGACTTTAGTAACTCCATCTACCAAGAAGGCGACGTCGTGGCCGAAAAGTGCTTCTATTTCATCTAAAGTCGCGTCGGTATCTTCAACTGTATCGTGTAGAACTCCAGCAAGGACGCTATCAATGTCCATTCCCCATTGAATCAGTGAGTCGGCGACAGCTAATGGGTGTGATATATAGTTATCGCCACTTTTACGTTTTTGACCACTGTGTGCTTTGGTGGCAAAGTCAATCGCATGCTCGAGTTCGAGCAGTTGGTCCTCCTCATAATACGGGTGGGCATTCTCTAGCAGCTCTTTCTTGCGCATCGTCTATCTATTATACGATATATTTTGTTCAAAATCTGCTGGTCGTATATACTATAAAAGATATAACGCTAATGCTAACAAGGAGTGGACTGAATGAGCCGATCGAAAATTGGAATCAATGGTTTTGGGCGAATTGGGCGAAATGCATTCAAGATTGCATTTGAACGAAGCGATCTTGAGATTGTAGCGATCAATGATTTAACGGATACAAAAACGTTAGCATACTTACTAAAGCACGACAGTAATTACGGTCTTTACGAGCATGATGTTAGTTTTGACGATGACGGCATTATTGTTAATGGTACGCACATTAAAGTCTGTGCAGAAAAGGATCCATCGGCTTTACCTTGGGGTGAACTCGGGGTTGAGGTGGTGATTGAGTCGACTGGCCGCTTTACTTTAAAAGAGGACGCCGCGATGCATATTCGGGCTGGTGCTAAACGGGTAGTAATTAGTGGTCCAACTAAAAGCGAAGACGTCGATACGATTGTTTATGGCGCGAATGATGATGCAATTGAAGGCTCGACGGAAGTTATTAGCAATGCCAGCTGTACGACTAATTCACTTGGAGCGGTTATGGCGATTCTTGATGCTGAGTATGGTGTCGAGAAATCAATGCTAACAACCGTGCATAGCTACACGGCTAGTCAAGCATTGCAAGACGCGCCAAATAAAGATCTGCGCGAGGGTCGTAATGCCGCTGAAAATATCGTTCCAACTACGACCGGTGCAGCGATTGCTGTCACAAAAACCCTGCCACAACTAGTTGGCAAATTTGACGGCTTAAGCATTCGGGTTCCGACACCGGTTGTTTCAATCAGTGATATAACCGTACTGCTGGGTCGCGATGCTACTGTTGAAGAGATTAATGAAACCTTTAAAAAAGCAGCAGCTGAGCCGTTCTATCAAGGTATTTTAGGTGTTAGCGAAGAATCATTAGTTAGTCGCGACTACATAGGCAATAGTCATTCCGGTGTGGTTGACTTGCAACTTACTAAGGTTGTAGGCGGTAATTTGGCCAAGATTATGGTTTGGTACGACAACGAGTGGGGTTACAGCAACCGCCTGGTTGAATTGGTGGCTGATCTGGGTAAAACACTAAACCGCTAATATTTAGATATTAAAAAAGCCCAAATGGGCAATTGTAGAGCTGACAAAGTTTTGCGTGAGGAGAGGGAGTCATGTGACACCCTCTCCTCAACACCTCAGTTCGTCGTCTTAACTTGGGCTAGTGAACCGGGTTACGAGCACCCAGACCACCAACAGCGCGATTGACCCGATTGCGGTCAGTGCTAGTATCCCTCCGTTGAACGACATCCAGTTGACCGACGTCCATCCGGTCAAGAGCAGCACCTCTAGCAGTACTAGGCTGATGAGGTGGATGCCAAAGCCGATGAAGGCCATACCGCTGTAGTACAGCCAAGCAGCAAGCATCAACGTGATGATGGCCGCAAGGCTGACGATGACGATGGTCGTGACGCTGAAGTTCCAAACTCCGTAGGTCTGCATGTTAATCCCGTCTGAGGTGCACTCTGGCACCTCGATCGATTGAGAAATGCACAAAGTTATAAAAAGTATATCACATTTTTATTAAAAAGTCAATACACTGACTTTTTGCGCAAATTTTCGATATCGCTTATACTTACAACATGAAGATATATCTAGGCAGCGACCATCGGGGCTTTCACTTAAAACAAGAAGTTTTTGCATACTTAGCAAAGCACAATTACGAAGTTGAGGATGTTGGCGACAACGTCCTTGATCCAAATGATGACTTTCCGGAATTTGCCCAAGCAGCCTCGCTTAAGGTTTTAGGCAGCGACGACAAAGATCCACGTGCAATTTTACTATGTGGCGGCGGCCAAGGTATGGCAATGGCAGCTAATCGTTTCCGTGGTATCCGGGCAAGTGTGATTTGGGATGCCTATGAGGCTAAAATGTCTCGAAACGACAACGACAGTAATGTTTTGTGCTTGCCAGCGCGGGTATTAGAAGAAGACGACAAAGCCTGGCAGGGAATTCTGGAAACTTGGTTAGCAACACCTTTTGCGACCGCTACCCGTTATAAACGACGTAATGCACAGATTGATGAGCTGTAATGAGTGTTATTGCGCCCTGCATTACCGTAGAGACGCCTGAGGATTATAAAGCGTCAGTCGAGCGGATTCATCCGTTTGCTCAGCGGGTTCATATTGATATTAGTGATGGTGAATTTGCACCAACTTTTTTACTGAGTGAGTCGCAGATATGGTGGCCAAAAGAGTGGCAAGTCGATATTCATGCCATGGTGGCGCGTCCGGCCGAGCATATCCAGTCGTTAATTAAACTAAAGCCAAGTTTGATCACTTTTCATGTCGAGACCGGCGTTAATTTATTACCACTAATGGCGCAAATTAAACAGGCTGGTATTAAAGCCGGCGTGGCCCTGCTTAAGCCAACCGTGCCAGCAACCTTCGTAGATGTTATCAAGGCAGCCGATCATGTCATGGTGTTTAGTGGCGACTTGGGTCATTACGGTGGCAGTGCTAGTCTAATGCAGCTCGAAAAGGTTCGTTTAATTAAGGCTATTAACCCAGGTGTCGAGATTGGTTGGGATGGCGGTGTTAGTGCTGATAATGCCTATACCTTGACCCAAGGCGGCGTTGACGTCCTAAATACTGGTGGCGCTATTGCAAAAGCAGCCGATCCAGGTCTTGCTTATGCTACACTTGTTAAAGAGATAAATAAGCACGGAGTTATTTAGATGAGTGGGCAATTAACGATCGGGCAGCTTGAACAAAAGGCCAATGATATTCGCGAAGACATTATTCGGATGCTTGAAGCAGCCGGCAGTGGTCATAGTGCTGGTCCATTAGGTCTAGCCGATATTTTTGCGGCGCTCTATTTTAATATCCTAAATCTTGACCCTAAAAATCCCGAGTGGTCTGATCGCGACATTTTATTCTTAAGTAATGGCCATACTATTCCAGTTCAATATGCGGCAATGGCGGAAGCTGGTTACTTTGAAAAAGAAGAGCTTTTGACACTACGCAAACTCGGTAGCCGACTACAAGGACATCCTGAGAGGGAGCGTTTACCGGGCTTGGAAAACACTAGCGGCCCACTTGGTAGCGGTTTGTCGCAAGCAGCTGGCTATGCCTACTCGATGCAATATATGGATAATATCAAGCACCGATTTGTTTATGTCGTAATGGGTGATGGCGAACTGGATGAGGGTAATGTTTGGGAAGCAGCGATGTTTGCCGGAAAGTACAAATTATCCCAACTAGTGGCGATAATCGATCGTAACAATATTCAGATTGATGGTAGCACCGAAGATGTAATGCCGCTCGAGGATCTGCGTGGCAAATGGGAATCATTTGGTTGGCATGTTCTTGAAATCGATGGGCATAATATTGAAAGTATGATTGATGCGGCTAGTATGGCGCGGGCAATTACGAATCGTCCAAGTGTGATTATTGCGCATACAATACCTGGTAAAGGTGTTGATTTTATGGAATACGACTATAAATGGCATGGCGTGGCGCCAAATAGTGACCAGGCCAAAGAAGCACTTAAGAAATTGCGGACACTTGACGGCAAGATTACGTTTGAAGGGGCAGGCTTAGAATGAGTTACCAACTACAAACCGATGTTTATAACGATGATGTTAAATTAGAGCCAATTCGAGCTGGTTTTGGTCGCGGTTTAAAAGCTGCTGGGGCTGCTAATGATAAAATTGTGGCACTTTGTGCAGATTTAACAGAAAGTACCCAAATGCATCTTTTTAGGGATGAATTTCCTTCGCGTTTTGTGGAAGTTGGTATCGCTGAACAAAACTTGGCGGCGGTTGCTTCTGGTCTAGCTCGAGCTGGTAAAATTCCGTTTGCTAGTAGTTATGCTGCCTTTAGTCCTGGGCGGAACTGGGAGCAAATTAAGACAACTATCGCGATTAACAATCAACCGGTTAAGATTATCGGTAGCCATGCTGGTGTAAGTGTTGGACCGGACGGTGCGACACACCAGATGTTAGAAGATATTGCATTGATGCGCGTTATGCCAAACATGGTGGTGATTGCACCCGGTGACAGTATTGAAGCCGAAAAAGCGACTTTAGCGATTGCAGAAAATGGTAAACCAAGTTATTTGCGCCTAGCCCGCGAGAAGTCACCGATTTTTAGCACCGAAGACTCACCGTTTGAAATTGGCAAGGCATATATTTTGCGTGATGGCTATGACGTTAGTTTGCTTGGTACTGGAGCTATGAGCTACCAGTTACTTAAAGCTGCTCATTTATTAGAATCACTTGGGATTAATGCCGAAGTTGTGCACGTACCGACTATCAAACCACTTGATGAGGCAACGATTCTAGCTAGTGTTAAGCGATGCGGTCGAGTAATTACAGCCGAAGAAGCGCAAGTAAAAGGTGGCTTTGGTGGCGCGATTGCCGAGCTATTATCTGAAAAGATACCAACACCACTTAAGCGAATTGGTATGCAGGACCGTTATGGTGAAAGTGGCGAGCCAAATGAGCTGCTCGACTACTTTGGTTTAAACGCTGAAAAAATGGTTGATCAAATTTCTGAATTTGTGCATAACACACCAAAATATCACCAAGAAAATTAAGGGGGCGCTATGGGGCTAACGATTAATCAAATAAGAGACAATACGACACGAGCTAGGCATTTAATGCAACGTAGTCGAGCACAAGGCTTTGCGGTCGGCGCATTTAATATTGATAACCAGGAAACCCTTATTGCAATTGCACGGGCTGCTCAAAAGTTAAGCGCCCCTGTTCTAGTAGAAGTCAGCGACGGTGAAGTTAAAGCAATTGGACTAGAGAATATTCGAGACATGGTTGATAACTATCGGTTGCAGTATGGTATCGAGATGTATATAAATTTGGACCATAGTCCGACCGTTGAAGATTGCAAGCGTGCGATCGATGTTGGTTTCGAATTTATCCATATCGACATCTCGCAGGCTTCACATGATGCTTCGACTGAAGACATTATTGCTAAAACTAAAGAAGTTGTGGACTATGCGCGTTTTACGGGGGCGCTTGTCGAGAGCGAACCGCACTATTTTGGCGGATCATCGAATCTTCATACTGAAACTATCGACTATGAAGAAATAAAAAAGACATTTAGTACACCGGAAGGCGCCAAGAGCTTTGTTGATGCCACCGGTATCGACACTTTTGCAGCCGCTGTTGGTAATTTGCATGGCAAATACCCAGTTCCTAAGCAACTTGACCTAGAGTTATTGCAGTCAATTCGTAACTCAATTGATTGCCAAATTAGTCTGCACGGCGGTAGCGATACGCCACTTCATTACTTTGAAGAAGCTGCTAAAATTGGGGTCAGCAAGATAAATATCAACAGTGACATGCGTTACGCTTACCGTAAAGAACTTGAAAAAGTTTTAGCTGAAAATCCGGACGAATATGCTGTCGTAAAATTAATGCCACAAGTTTATGCAGCCGTTCAGGCGGTTGTTGAAGAAAAAATCCAAGCTTTTGGTAGCGCTAATCGGGCGGTTATGTAATATGGCAATACCGGTGATTGTAACAATTGGCAAGGCGACACAGGATGTTTTTTTGCTAAGCTCAAAATCATTTGTTCCGCAAATTCATAAGGGTGTTTTATATGAGCAGTTGCCGCTTGGTCAAAAGCTGGATTTAGACGAAGTTGTTTTTACAACCGGCGGAAATGTTACTAATGCTGCGGTAACTTTTGCTCGGCAGAGTCTGCACAGTCAATATGTCTGGGCGATTGGCACAGACGTGGCTAGCAAGACTATTCTAAGTGATTTAGATAGTGAGGGCGTTGATACGAGCTGTGTTGTTCAGGACGAATCATATCGGTCGAGCTACTCGGTAATTTTACTTGCCAGTAGTGGCGAGCGTACAATTCTAAACTACCATGGCACAAAACTGTTAAGCGACGGTAGTTTACTTGATTTATCTGTTTTAAAAAAGGCTGACTGGGTATATTTATCAGCGTTAGGCGACATGGCGCTACTTGAAATGATTATTAGCAGTTGTGTTGATCACGGTGTTAAAGTGATGCTAAATCCGGCAAGCTCGGAGTTGAATGAAATCGAAAAATTAAAAACTCTTTTAGAAGATGTTGAAATTTTGATTGTCAATAAAGAAGAAGCTCAGCAGATTGTTGAAGGACAAACTATCGAAGAGCTAGCCCGACATGCGACTAATTATTGCCCTGTGGCTATTGTCTCGGATGGTCCCAACGGTGCGGTTGTAACCGACAAAAAGACGATAATAAATGTCGGTATGTATGAGGATGTGCCGGTGGTTGATCGCACTGGTGGTGGTGACGCTTTTGGTTCGGGCTTTTTAAGCTATTGGTCCCAGGGCAAATCGCTCAAGGAGTCGATTATTTTTGCAAGTGCCAATTCGACATCAGTGGTTGGTAAAATTGGCGCCAAAGCCGGCATTTTACAGCGCGGCGCAAAGCTTCACGATATGCCTTTAACAGAGGAAGATTTTTAAAAAATGGCAAAGTTTTTACAGCAGTTATTAAAAATTAATGAGCCAACGTTTAGTGTTGGTATGTCTCAGCTCGAAAAAGCGACCGGTTCTAGCGGTGTTGATACCCGCTTAATTGCTGATATTACTCATAAGGCGCACGATATTATGAGGCATCTTGGGTTAGACCCGGCCGATAGTACGGGTCGCGAACTTTATCAAGCACTAGTTAGTAGCGTTAAGCGCGGGACTTTCGAGAAACTGTTAGTTAATGCTGACTACGTCATGATGTCATTTGTCGGTGAACCTGTCTCATTTAACTTGATAGACGTAATTGAGAATGCGCATCACGAACTGACGTTCGAGCAAAGAATAATGAGCCATGGCCAACGTAGCCTACGTGGCGAAATAGTGCAGCGTTACTTGCAACATTCTAGCGTTGACGAGAGTGTGACGCTTGATGTTGCTAGTGAAACCGGTCTACTGCCAGAGACCGATAAATTGTACAAAGAATCAGAAGCGATATTTAAAGAGTCTGCGTCAGACACGCCTAGTGTTTTAGCGATTGGCGATATCTTTACAGACGCTTTTATTAAATTACGTGAAGATAAGGCGCGAATTGATACAGACCCAGACGGCAGTAAACGTCTGAGTATGGAATTTGGCTCAAAACCACCATATGAACAAGTTGATATAGTTCAAGCAGTTGGGCCATCGCCTAATGCGGCGGTTTCACTTAGTCGATTAGGGCTTAGGGTCGGGCTATTAGCCTTTCTGGGTGATGATCAACCCGGCAAAGATTCACTCACTAAACTACAGTCCGAGGGCGTTGATACAAGTATTATGTCGATTAAGCAGGGCATGAAATCGAACTATTATTATGTTCTGCGCTATGGAGCTGACCGTACGATATTAGTCAAGAACGAAAATTACGACTATGTCTGGCGTGAACCAAGAGAGGTACCGGATTGGATATATCTATCATTGATTAGCGCCGCGTCATGGCAGCTACACGAAGATTTGTTGACATATCTGGAAGCTCATCCAGCAACGAAATTAGCGTTTCAGCCTGGAACTTTCCATTTTGAATGGGGTATCGATAAGCTGAGTCGCGTCTATAAACGTAGTTATATTGTGGTAATGAACCGTGAAGAAGCTGCCTTAGTTACCGGTAAAACTACTGAATCGGTGCGTGATTTAGCGCTTGCTCTCCACGAATTAGGTCCGCAAATTGTCGTCATTACCGACGGTCCGGCAGGCTCTTATGTGTCGGGCGATTATAAGTTTTTGTCGATGCCAAATTATCCCGACCCAGCACCACCATACGACCGTACTGGGGCGGGCGACGCCTTTGCTTCGACAATCGTAGCGGCTTTGGCTTTGGGCGAAAGTCTCGAGACGGCTATGACGTGGGCCCCAATAAATTCAATGAGTGTTGTCCAAAAGTTAGGTGCTCAGGCTGGTTTACTAAATGCTACAGAGCTGAAGTCATACCTAAACAAAGCCCCCGACGACTATAAGATTAAGGAGTTATAAAAGTGAGATATCAAATTTGTGTTTCTGGAGCAGCATCGGGCAGTACAGTCCAAGCTGCCCATCAATTAGCCTTTGATCTTGGTAAAGCAGTCGCTTCACGCGGCAAGACATTGATGACTGGCGCAACTGTCGGTTTACCGTGGTATGCCGCCAAAGGTGCCTTTAGCGTTGAGGGAAAACGAGGCATGTCAGTTGGTTTTTCGCCGGCGACATCTTTTCGCGAGCACGTAACGGTTTATAAGTTGCCAACTGTTGAGTTTGACTACATTAACTTTACGAGTATGGAATACGTTGGTCGTGATGTTCACTTGGTTCGCAGTAGCGATGCTGTTATTACAGTTGGTGGTCGTATGGGTAGTTTGCACGAATTCGCGACAGCATTAGAGAGTAAGAAGGTTTGTGGTGTCCTGCTTGGCAGTGGCGGCCTGGCTGATTATATTCCAACCTTATTAAAAAATGTCGAAGCGCCCGGTGCCAATGAAGTTATTTATGATACCGACCCCGATCGCTTGGTTCAAAAGGTAATTGATGCTTTAGACAAAAAATATATCGGATTTGAATACTATCCCGATGACCGTCATATTTCTGAAAACCGGTCTGGGAACGGCTGAACTTCTAAATAGCCGACTTATCCAGATACGCTATAATAAGTATTGATGAGTCAACAATTTCGCCTGGAAACGCCATATCAGCCGACTGGCGATCAACCAACGGCTATCCGTCAACTAATTGACGGGCTTGATAAAGGTGAACGTGAGCAGACTTTACTTGGAGTTACCGGTAGCGGAAAAACCTTTACGATGGCGAATATTATTGCTAATCGTCAGGTTCCGACATTAGTTTTGGCGCACAATAAAACCCTGGCCGCCCAGCTTTATAGCGAGTTCAAGGCCTATTTTCCAGACAACGAAGTTCATTATTTTGTGAGTTACTTTGATTACTACCAACCAGAAGCCTATATGGCTAGCAGTGATACGTATATTGAAAAAGACAGCAAGATTAACGACGAAATTGACCGGTTGCGTCACGCCGCCACGATGGCTTTACTGACTCGGCGCGATACAATTATCGTGGCCAGCGTAAGCTGTATTTATGGTATTGGTTCGCCCGAGGACTACTCGGCGATGTCGATTACAGTTAAGTTAAATGAGCGTCGTCAGCAGGACAAGTTTATTCGCCTGTTAACCGACATTCAGTATCAACGAAATGATATTGATTTTCACCGTGGAACATTTCGCGTTAAAGGTGACGTCGTGGATGTTTTTCCGGCTGGTAGTGATATCGCTTATCGAATTGCATTTTTTGGCGATGAGGTAGAGCGAATTACCCGAATGGATCCGCTGACTGGTGAAATCTTGGCTGAACCAAATGAAGTTAGTATCTTTCCAAGCAGCCATTATGTTACACCCAAAGAGAAGCTGGTGGTCGCAATCGAGAATATTAAAAAAGAGTTTGCCGAGCGTCTGGAGTGGTTTGAAAAGAACGATAAGCTACTCGAAGCCCAACGTCTGGCCCAGCGAACTAAATACGATTTAGAGATGCTGGAAGAAACTGGTTTTGTCAAAGGTATTGAAAATTATAGTCGTTATCTGACAAATCGCGAACCAGGTGAACAACCGGCGACACTGCTTGATTACTTCCCTGATGATTTTATGTTGATGGTTGACGAAAGTCATATGACTTTGCCGCAAGTTCGCGGTATGTATAACGGTGATCGCGCTCGTAAGGAAGTCTTGGTAGATTATGGTTTCAGGTTGCCATCGGCGCTTGATAATCGGCCGCTAACATTTTCGGAGTTTGATCGTCATATTAATAAAGCTATTTACGTCTCGGCGACACCCGGTGATTATGAACTGGCGCATAGTCCTGAACCAGCACAACAAGTAATTCGTCCAACTGGTTTAATTGATCCGGAAATTATCGTACGGCCAACTACAGGCCAAATCGATGATTTGGTGGCTGAAATCCGTGATCGCACTGCCAAAAACCAGCGCGTGCTAGTCACTACACTAACCAAGCGGATGGCAGAAGACCTTACGACGTACCTGCAGGAAATTGATATCAAAACGGCTTATATTCATAGTGATGTTGATACCTTGGAGCGCGGCGATATATTAAAAGATTTGCGTCTTGGTGTTTACGACGTGTTAGTCGGTATAAATCTGCTGCGTGAAGGGCTGGATTTGCCCGAAGTCAGCTTAGTGGCTATTATGGATGCCGATAAAGAAGGATTCCTAAGGAGTGCTAATGCTCTGATTCAGACGATTGGCCGAGCCGCTCGTCATCTTGATGGTCAAGTTCTGATGTACGCTGACAAGATGACCGATTCAATGAAGAAAGCGATTAGCGAGACTGATCGACGCCGTGGTATTCAGACGGCCTATAACAAGGAGCATAATATTACGCCTGAAAGCATCGCAAAGGGTATTGATGAGGGTCTACGATCATTAATTCCGAAGAAGGCCGATGATTCGAAAAGACTTAATCTTAAAAAGATTCCACGCGATGAGTATCCAGCACTTGTTAAGGAATTAACCGGACAAATGGAATTTGCCAGTGCTAATTTAGAGTTTGAAAAAGCTGCCGAACTACGCGATCTAATCGCCGAAATCAATCAAAAGATTACCTCCCCAAAATAAACTCAGGCTACGACAAAAACATAACCAGTTTTTACTATTGCAAAATAACGACAACTATGCTATTATTTGTATATTGCATTCAATGAATGTCGAGTCTCTTTCGAAGATGTAGCGCCATACGAAAATAAAAATGCGCTTCCACTGAAATATCCCCTCGCTGTTCTGCCTCGCTTATATGGTGAGCTATAAGACTGCAAAACAGCAAACTAAACGAAAGGCCTATTTTTTATGGCATATCAACAACGACGCTTCGGCGGTTCTAGTAATTCACGTCCCAGCGGTGGAAGCCGCGGCGGCTCTTTTGGCGGTGCTCGTCGAGGCGGTGGTTCACGTGGACCAGCTAAGAAGTACATTCACCCAAGTAAATTCATCAACAAGGCAACCTCAAAGGCTGACGAAGTTGTCTATGAATCAACCAATAAGTTTATCGACTTCCCGTTCGGTAACCAACTTAGTAACAACATTATTAAAAAAGGTTACGAAATCCCAAGTGCGATTCAGGACCAAGCGATTCCTCATATTCTTGAAGGTAAAGATGTTATTGGTCTAGCCAACACTGGTACCGGTAAAACAGCTGCCTTCTTACTTCCGATTATCGAACGTCAAACTGGTGTTAATCTACGCCCAAGCGTACTGATTATTGCCCCAACCCGCGAGCTTGCCCAGCAAATTGATGAAGAGTTCCGTGCTTTCGCACAGGGCCTTGATCTTTACTCAGCGCTTATTGTTGGTGGCGTTAGCGTCGATCGTCAAATCCGCGATTTGAAGCGTCGTCCACACTTTATCATTGGTACGCCAGGCCGCTTGAAGGATCTTATGAATCGTCGTTTGATTCGCCTTGATAGTGTCAATACTTTGGTGCTTGATGAGGCTGACCGCATGCTTGATATGGGCTTCTTGCCTGATATCCGTGCGATTGTTAACGAAATGCCGGTTGAACGTCAGACGCTATTTTTCAGCGCGACAATTACGCCCGAGATTCAGATGTTAGTTAATACTTTCTTAAAGAATCCAGTTACAATATCGGTTCGAACTAGTGAAACTAACGAACACATCGAACAAACTGTTATTGAAGCCCGTGACAAGAACCACAAAGTTGAGCTGTTAACTGAAATGCTTCGTGGCAAAGATTACGAAAAAGTTTTGGTCTTTGGTGAAACTAAATTTGGCGTCCAACGCCTTAGCGACCACCTTGATAACAGTGGTATTCCATCAGTTGCGATTCATGGTAACAAGAATCAATCACAGCGCCAACGTGCTTTAAAGCAATTTAAAGACGAACGTGTCCGCGTGATGGTGGCAACCGATGTGGCGGCTCGTGGACTTGATATTCCAAACGTATCGCATGTTATTAACTTTGACACTCCTCAAAACTACGAGGACTACATTCACCGCATCGGCCGAACCGGTCGAGCTGGCGCAAGTGGCAAAGCTCATACATTTATCGATATCCAGCGCTAAAGACGTATTATTGATATTTAAAACATAGCCTCCATCAAGGGGCTATGTTTTTGTTTTTGTAGGGTATAATAGAGTGATGACAGATATATCGCGTGATGATGTGCAGCATCTTGCACAGCTAAGTAGTTTAGCGCTTAGTGACCAGGAAATTGATGATTTAAGAATTGATATCGGTAATATTTTAGGTTACATCAATCAGTTGAGTGAGCTTGATACCACTGGAGTTGAGCCAACTTATCAGGTGAGCGGTTTGGAAAATGTCTGGCGCGAGGATAAAATTGATGATTATGGCCTAGGTCGCGATGAGTTGCTAGCACTAGCGCCTGAATCAGCTAATGGCCAAATTAAGGTGCCAAAGGTTTTATAAATGACTAAAATTGCTGATTATATTTCAAAAAGTGCTCGTCAGAACGTTTTAGAGGCCATTAAAAGGGCTAACGATAAAAATGAGTATCACGCACTACTAAGTTTAACTGAAGCCCGCGCTCTAGAGCGAGCCGATGCGGTTGATCGTGGGGAAATTTCCGGTCGCCTAGCCGGTGTACCGTTTGTTGTTAAAGATAATTTTTTAGCGTTTGGAGCGCCGACCACGGCCGCTAGTCGAATGCTCGAGGGGTTTAAATCGCCCTTGCAGGCAACGGCCGTTGAAAAATTAGAAGCGGAAGGTGCGATTTGTATCGGTAAAGCTAACCTAGACGCCTTCGCTCACGGTGGCAGTACCGAAAACTCAGCTTTTGGGCCAACCTTAAATGCCTATGATAAAACTAAGGTTGCGGGTGGTAGTAGTGGTGGTTCGGCAGTTGTGACGGCGCTGGATATTGTGCCATTTGCGCTTGGTAGCGATACTGGCGGTTCGATTCGTCAACCAGCGAGTTTTAACGGTGTAGTTGGTGTCAAGCCGACTTACGGTACAGTTAGTCGTTACGGCGTGGTGGCGATGGCCAGCAGCACAGATACCATTGGCTGTTTTGCGACCGACGCGGCAGATGCTGAGCTAATTATGGATATTATGGCTGGTAAAGATGACAAGGACATGACAACTTTGCCGAATTTCTTTGAGCCAACTGCTATAAAGTCCGGCCTTAAAATTGGCCTAATCAAAGATACGATGACCGATGATGTGGATGCCGATGTCAGGCAGGTTACTAGTGACTACGTGGCGCGCTTAAAAGCAGCTGGTCACGAAGTTTCCGATGTGGCAATGCCAATTGCGCAGCATGCCCTTGCGATGTACTACATCATCGTACCGGCTGAAGTCAGTAGTAACTTGGCAAGATATGACGGTATTCGCTACGGTCATCGGGCCGAGGGGGTGACCAGCCTAGCTCAACTATATGGTAAAAGCCGTGATGAAGGTTTTGTAACCGAAAACAAGCGACGTATCATGATTGGTAGCTATGTTTTGTCGAGCGGTTTCTTTGACGCTTACTATTTACAAGCCCAAAAGGCTCGTACGCTATTAATTAACGAATTTGATAAATTATTTGAAGAGTATGATGTATTAATTGGACCAACAACTCCGACACCGGCTTTTGGGTTGGGTGAGAACACCGCTGATCCAGTCAAGATGTATCTGGCTGATATTATGACCGTGCCGGCATCGCTCGCGGGCTTACCAGCGATTAGTGTACCTGCCGGCAAAAGCGCGACTGGTTTACCAATTGGTGTTCAATTAGTTGGCCCACGCCGAAGTGATGCTGATTTATTAGCCTTAGCAAAATCAATGGAGACTGCATAATGGACCAATCGATTATTTTTATGTTTGCCGCAATTATTATTGTCGGTGCGATGCTGTTTGGGATTATTGGATTAACCAAGCAAGGCAAAAGATACTTAAATATCGACCAATATCGAATCAAGTGGATGGATATTGAACGTCGATTAAAGAGTGATGAGCCAAGTAGCTTTAAGTTGTGCGTTATGGATGCCGATAACTTGCTTGATAGAGCGCTTAAAGAACGTGGTTTTAAGGGACAGACAATGGGCGAGCGCATGCGCAGCGCTGCAAATAGTTTGTCAAATCGTAATGCTGTCTGGACGGCGCACAAGCTACGTAACCAAATTGCCCATGAAGACGTGTCTGTTAGTTACGACCAATCACGGACGGCGCTGAGCGGCTTCAAACAAGCCTTAAAAGACCTAGGAGCCATCTAATGCTTACGCCTGAAATGCTCGAAAAATACGACATGACGATTGGTATTGAGTGTCATGTGCAGTTGGCGACGCTGACTAAATTGTTTAGTGGTGCTGATAACGATGCGCGCCAACAAGAGCCGAATACAGTTGTTAATCCAATTGACTTTGGTCTACCGGGTATGTTGCCGGTCTTAAATCACGAAGCTATTAATCTGGCTATTAAAGCCGGCAAGGCACTCGGCAGCGAAATTGCCAGAGTTAGTCGATTTGATCGCAAACATTATTTTTATCCAGACTTGCCGAAAGGCTACCAGACGACTCAGATGTATCAACCAATTATAATTGGTGGTTTAGTTGAGGCGCCGCTTGAAGATGGTGGAGTTGTTAAAGTTCATTTGCATCACGCCCACCTGGAAGAAGATGCTGGCAAACTGACGCACAACTCAACTTATAGCTTGGTTGATCTTAATCGAGCAGGTACGCCACTAATTGAAATTGTGTCTGAGCCAGATATGCATAGTGCGGCCGAGGCGAAAGCTTACGCTACCGAACTTTATCGATTAATGACTTATGCTGGTGTGACGCATGGTGATCTGTATCACGGCAATATGCGCTTTGACGTTAACATATCAATTGCCCTAAAAGGTGCGACCGAACTTGGCACACGAGCCGAAGTTAAAAACCTAAACTCGTTTAGAAGTGTTGAACGAGCGGCTGATTACGAATTTAGGCGTCAAGTGGAGCGACTTGAAAGTGGTGAGCGGATTGTTCAGGAAACTCGCGGCTGGGACGAAGCTAAACAAAAAACGACTAGCCAACGTAGTAAAGAGGACGCGCAGGACTATCGTTACATGCCCGACGCTGATATTCCACCAATTGTTTTAACTGAGGATGAAATCGAGCGGGTTCAGGCAACGCTACCGGCTTTACCGTCGTTTTATCGAAATGCTTGGCAACCGCTTGGCCTCGATAGCACAGTGGTTAATGCGCTACTGGCTTCAAAGCAATTAGCTGAGGGTATTCAAGCGTTGTATGAAAAAGGTGGTGAAAGTGTAGCTAGACGTAACGCGCAGTGGTTTATTAGCACGCTCGGATCTGATATTAATGAGTCAGCGATTGATTCACTACACTTATCGCCCGATCGCTTTATTGAACTTGCCAAAATGGTTGACGATAATCAATTATCAAGCACCGCGGCTAAGGCGGTTTTTGCCGAGCTACTGGCGGGCGATAAAAATCCAAAACAAATTGCTGAGGATTTAAACCTTCTACAGGTAAGCGATGAAGACTCGATTGCTAGTATTGTCGACGAAGTCCTAACAGACCCAGCTTCGGCTAAGGCGGTTGAAGATTTACGTAGCGGCAACGATAAAGTAATCGGCTTTTTAGTTGGTCAAGTTATGAAAAAATCACAGGGCAAGGCCAATCCGGCATTGGCTCAGGATTTGATTCGGAAAAAAGTGCTTTAATATGCGGCAACCAACCAAGGCTATTATCTGTGCGGCTGGACTTGGCACGAGATTTTTGCCACAAACTAAGGCAATGCCGAAGGAGATGTTGCCGATTATTGATAAGCCCGTCATTCAATTGATAGTCGAGCAAGCCGTCGCTGCAGGTGTAACCGATATTATAATTGTAACTGGTAGTACGAAACGCGCGATTGAAGATCATTTTGATCGAAGTGATGAGTTGGAGCGTGAACTCCGTGAAAAAGGCAAGAATGAGAAAGCTGATCAAATTGAATCGATTGCGAACCTAGCAAACTTTGTGTATGTTCGTCAAAAAGGTTCGCCGAAGGGTAATGCTCGTCCAATTCTTAACGCCATGCACTTAATTGATAGTGATGAGCCGTTTTTTGTATTTTTCGCTGATGACTTTTTTAGATCAAGCGTGCCATGGCCAATTCAACTTAAGGAAGCTTATGCTCGAACAGGTAAATCGGTCATTTCATTGATTGAGGTTGATAAAAAGGATGCCGATAAGTACGGTATGGTTCAGATTGGCGTTAAGGAATCGGATCGAGTATTTAAGTTAGATGGTATCGTTGAAAAACCAGGTGAAGCGAATTCGCCATCAAACTTTGCGTCAGTCGGAAGCTACTTATTGACGCCCGATATCTTGCCAATTATTGCTCAGGAAAAAGTTGGCATCGGTGGCGAGATGACGTTAGCCGATAGTTTAAACGAGTTAGCTATAAATGATACGGTCTATGGATGCTTTATTGACGGTATTTGGCATGATACTGGTAACCAACTCAAGTACCTTATTGCAGTGGTTGACCATGCACTCGAAAGTGATGAGTACGGTGAAGACCTAAAAAAATACCTGATGAAACGCTTAAGCTAACATTGTTTAAAGGTGCAATTCGTGCTATAGTAACAAAAGACAAACAGTAAAAAAGGAGAATCCTAGTGAGTCCCGCAGCTGAAATCCTTGTCATTATTTTATCGATTTTTCTAGCGTTCTTCTTGGCGCTAGGTATAACTTTAGCGATATACTTAATTAAACTAACGCGCGATATTCGTGAGGTAACCAAGACGGCCGGCCGAACGGTTAGCAACCTTGAGGCAGCAATCGGCGGTGTTTCTAGAATGGTCCAACCGTTATTTTTGTTAGAGTTGGCCACGAAGTTCATGAAACGATTTAAAAATTCCAAGAGGAGGAAATAGTATGTCAAAAGGTAAATTTGCAGCAGGAACAATTTTCGGAGCACTTATCGGCCTAGCTGCTGGTGTTTTAACAGCTCCAAAGAGCGGTAAAGAAACTCGTGCTGATCTTAAAATGAAGGCTGAGGACATGAAGAATAAAGCAACCGATGTTATGGATGATGTTAAAGACACGGCTACTAAAACTGCCAGTGACATCAAAAATAAAGCGACTGATGTTGTTGAAGACGTTAAAGATAATGCGAT
>JAJXYZ010000043.1 GCA_021780305.1 bacterium
TAGCATTATAGATAGTGTCGTAGTTATCGTCGATGAGCCTAAACAGCTCGCCGTATAGCTTACCCTCAAAGTCATTTTGGGATATCTTTTTATCAAGCTGCTTCTTGTTAAGCGGCTTCAGATCATACTCGTTGCCGTCAGCCAGTATAACTTTCAATGACTCGACAAAATTCTCGGTCTTGCCATATTGTAAAGATCGTTCACCGCCAGCATTATTGGCGACCATACCACCGATAGTACAGAGCTCACGCGAAGCTGGAAAACTTGGCATCAACACGCCATGTTTCATCGTGGCGGCTTCGAAATCTCGATAAAAAACACCTGGCTGCGCATGTCCGCTAGACGTATCAACATCAAAAATCTGATTGAAATATTTAAGCATATCTAAGACGATTGAATCATTGACGGCACCACCCGACATATCAGTACCGGCACTTCTAACCGTAATAGAAAGATCTGGGTTATCAGCTTTATTTTTGCTGACGTATTTTACAATTTGCTGCAGATCAGCACTGTCTTTGGGCGCTATCACTAAACTAGGGCGCAGCTCAAACATACTAGCATCATGACTGAAATTATCAATCGTTTCGGCTGATTCCTCAAGGTCGCCGCTAATAAGCTTCGCAAGGTCTTCTTTTATACTACTCATGCTTTTAGCGTACTTGATTTGCTCTTGCTTGACAATCTGATATATCATAAGGGTTATGAAACATATTGTAATTGCAGGCGGCGGCTTTGCTGGCATAAAATTGGCAAGGAAATTACGCAAACAAAAAGATATTCGCATAACCCTTATCAATGATTTAGAGTATTTTCGCTATAGCCCTGCACTTTACAGGGCAGTAACTGGATTTAAAATTGGCATAGCTCGCCTACCAATTGAATGGATGTTGATCGACTCCGATAACGTATCAGTGGTGATTGGTCGGATCACCGACATTAATCGGGCTAATAAGGAGCTTAAGCTTGAAGATGGACAAAAAATTGATTATGACGAGGTTATCTTTGCTCTTGGTGCTGCTAATAATTACTTCGGTATCGAAGGCCTAAATGAGTATTCATACGGTGTCAAAACTGTTCATGATGCCATCCAGCTAAAAGTTCACATTCACAACAGCCTAACCCAGAAGGCTAAGGTTGCTGACGAAAACTTTGTGATAATCGGCGCTGGCCCAACTGGCGTCGAACTGGCTGGCGCACTTGGCGCTTACCTAATAGAGGTGGCTAGAAAACATAAGCTTAAACACCATCCCGTAAAGATATATTTAGTCGAAGCCGGCCCGCGCATCCTGCCGCAAATGTCCGAGCAAGCCAGTCGTAAAGTTAGTCAGCGTCTGGCTAAGCTGGGAGTTGAGACATTAGTTAATACCGCTGTTCAATCCGAGACTTTAAGTGAACTTAAAACATCGGTTGGTATGATTAAATCCAAAAATGTCATCTGGGCAGCTGGCACACAAAATAATCCATTTTTCAAAGAGCATCCGGAAGTGTTTTCCCTCAACAAACGCGGCTACGTAATCGTCAATAAACACCTTCAGGTTAGCCCAGACATCTATGTTTGCGGTGATAACGCCGCGACCACCTACAGCGGCTTAGCCGAAACAGCAGTTCGACACGCTAATTTTATAGCAAAGGATATAATCGCCAGAATCCATCACACCGGCAGGCCAAAACACTACGAAAAAGCCTCTATGCAAGTCGTTCCAGTCGGCAATCGCTGGTCGGTTTTTCAATACAAAACACTAGTAATCAGCGGTGGATTGATTAGTGTGATTCGAAGATTTGCCGACATATTTGGCTACACTGATGTTCTGGGCCCAATCAAAGCTCTGACGATATGGGCAAACAGCGATAGGTTCGAAGACGACTGCCCAATTTGTGATAAAAGCCAACGTTATAACTAAATCTCTTATAGTTTTCAGCGGCTTACATAATCTGTTAAACTATTAACAGATGAAAGTTCTGGGAATTGAAAGTAGTTGTGACGAAACAGCGGCCTCGGTAGTACAAGACGGCCGGATTCTTTTAAGTAACGTTGTAAACTCGCAAATCGATATTCACGCGCTTTATGGCGGCGTCGTACCAGAAATCGCCGCTCGTAGCCATATTGAAGTCGTTAATCCCGTTATTAACCAAGCTTTAACGGATGCCAATTTAACCTGGGATGATATTGATGCCATTGCTGTAACCTATGCGCCAGGCTTAATCGGCTCTCTTTTAGTTGGTACTTTAGCCGCTCGCACGCTGGCAGTTTTAAAAAACAAGCCACTCTACCCTATTCACCACGTTGAAGCACACGTATATGCCAATTTTTTGAACGAAAGAGCCCCAGAATTTCCGATGCTAGCCTTAATCGTATCTGGTGGACACAGCCAATTGGTACTATTCCGTGATCACGGCGATTACGAGTTATTGGGCCAAACCCAAGATGACGCCGTTGGCGAAGCTTTTGATAAAGTCGCTAAAATTATCGGCCTACCCTACCCCGGTGGTCCATCTATCGCCAAGGCTGCGCTTGAAGGTGATCCAACCGCCTTTAAACTACCAAAGGCCAAATTAAGCGGCAAATATGACTTTAGCTTCTCTGGCCTTAAAACAGCCGTTCTGCGGGCCGTTCAACGCGAAGTAGGCGTCGACTTTACTTTCCCATCACATGACCTCCCAGGGCTTCTAAACGACGTACAACGCGCAAACTTTGCGGCCAGCTTCCAAAGAACCGCCATCGAGACACTTGTCGACACTACAGCCCGAGCTTTTCATGACTATAGTCCAAAATCGGTTGTGATTGCCGGTGGCGTCGCCGCTAACCAAGAATTACGCCGTATCTTGTCCGACCGCCTACCCATTCAGATTGATTACGCCCCAATGAACCTCTGTACAGATAATGGCGCTATGATAGCCACCCTTGGTTATTACTATGCGCAGAAGATGCCACCAATTAATCCAAACGACCTAGAGGTTATACCTAGTCTTTCAATGACAAAAACAGCTTGGTCAAAGAGTTAATCGTTGTTATTTACGCAACGATTTTAATTTTTGTACAACTTTTTTTCCACGTGGTAAGGCACTTGCCCACAAACCGTAGGCCGATGACAGCGGTAAGTCATAAGTACCAGCCAATATAGTGTCGTGATCCGTCCAGCTACGCTTAAAGTTCGAAACACCGTCCTCGATAAGGCCACCAAAGTCGTAATTTTTCAGACCCCACTCCTTTGTCTTGCGAATTGCATGCCATTTTAAGGCATAGTTCGCCCGTAGCGCGGCACCCTGCTCGTTCATACCACCATAAAGCTCGTAAGATGTATCAAGGCTAACTGCCAGCCACAAAAACGCCACCGGCTGATCGTCAACATAAGCCGCAAAAACCGGTGAATGGTCCCCCATCAGACTAAAAACATCCAAATAGTATTGATCGTGGTGCAAACTAAAGCCCGCTCGGTGTGATGTTTGGCGATAAACGTCTAAGCATTTCTCTAAATCTAATCTGTTACGTACGGTTTTTATCGTAATGTTTTCAGCCGCCGATTTACGAATATATTGGCGTGTTTTCTTGGCCATAATAGCCAGTAAGTCACTTTCACTCATTGTAAGGTCCAGCGAAACCGTTTCGGCCGGCAAAATCTTGTTTTTTGACTTCTTCCAACCGCCTAGTAGAGGAAATTCGGCACTATCAGGTTCAATCGAAAGAGCCACCGAATGATGTCCGCGTTTAGTAAAGTCACCAATCAAAGTCAAAAAAGCCTCACTACTCCCCTGCTCACCAACTGGGCCGCGCGGTACGTACGATATTGCCCGAAATGGCATTGGTAATTTTTTGGTTAGAATCTGCGCGGCGGCCACAATTTTCTCATCTTCGTAGCCCAAAACTCGATCAGCCACCCAGCCATGAGCTGACTTGACCTGGCCCCAACCCCACAACTGCAACGGATGCCCGCCGTTATCTAATACATAATCGTCCCATACCTCTTGTCGTGTGCAGCGTTCTAACTCAATCATACCTCTATTATACACCGCCAAAAATATGGTATAATGATTATGAAAACAAACACGCGGAACTGGGATATTATTTGTTTTCATGTGAAAAAGAAAACGAGTCTAATAGAACGATGCAAATTTCGCGTGAAAATAATCTAATAAAGAATTGATCTTTGATGAAGCTTGCAAAAACCTACGAACCAAACCAATACGAACCAAACATTTACGCGATGTGGGAAGAAAAAGGCGCCTTTAAACCCAGTGGTGTAGGGGAGCCGTACAGTATTATTATGCCGCCGCCAAACGCCAATGGTAATCTGCACATTGGTCATGCCTTAACGGTTGCATTAGAGGATATCTTAGCTCGCTACCACCGTATGAAGGGTAAAGATGTCGCTTATATACCAGGCGCCGATCACGCTGGTTTCGAAACCTGGGTTGTCTATGAACGTGAACTTGCCAAAGAGGGGAGAAACCGTTTTGACTTTTCGCGCGAGCAGCTTTACAGCCAGGTTTGGAACTTTGTTGACCGCCAACGAGGCAACATGGAACTTCAGCTTCGGGCCCTAGGCGTGAGCGCATCGTGGGATGATCTTGTCTTTACACTTGATAAAAAGGTGATCGATACCGTCTATTCGACCTTTAAAAAGCTATGGGACGATGGCCTTATTTACAGAGGTGAGCGCATCGTAAACTACAGTACGAAGTACCAAACAAGCTATTCCGACATTGAAGTTGACCACAAAGTCGAAAAGGGTACTTTGTACATGATCGCTTATCCAACGCTCGATAAAATCGGCGAGATCGTAATAGCCACGACTCGACCTGAAACAATGTTTGGCGATACTGCTGTCGCTGTCAACCCGAATGATGAAAGATATAAGCACCTAATTGGCACCCGCGTACTACTACCATTAACCAACCGCGAAATTCCAATCATCGCCGATGATTACGTTGATGCCACCTTTGGCACCGGTGCCGTCAAGATTACACCCGCGCACGATCCGAATGACTTTGAAGTCGGTCAGCGCCATGACCTAGAGCGCATCCAGGTTATCGACTTTGATGGCACGATGATTAACTGTCCACAACAGTTTATCGGTTTGACGGCCGAGGTTGCCCGCAAGCGAGTACTGGCAGCGCTTGAAGCCGAAGAACTTATCAGAGGTAAAACTACTATCGAGCACTCTGTCGGCTATGACTACAAAAGCGGCTTGCCGATTCAGCCTTTAATAAAGGATCAGTGGTTTGTCAAAATCCAGCCTCTAGCCGAGCGGGCAATCGCCGCATTAGAAGCAGGCGAAATCACCTTTACACCTGCCAGTCGTAAAGATATCCTGATTCAATATCTTAAAAAGGTAAAGGATTGGAACCTAAGCCGTCAAATCCCATGGGGTATACCAATTCCTGCCTTTCAAAACGTAAATAACCCCGATGATTGGATATTTGACGATCGAGTTGACGAAAAACTTATTGATGTAAATGGTACAACATATCGTCGCGAAGAAGACACCTTTGATACCTGGTTTAGCAGTGGTCAATTACCATTTATTGCAACCGATTTTCTGACCGGTGGCCCGCTTTCAAGGTTTTATCCTACCAGTGTTCTCGAAACCGGCGGAGACATTCTTTTCGCTTGGATAGGCCGCATGATTATGCTTGGCCTATACGCGACTGATCAAGTACCGTTCCGTCACGTCTATTTACACGGTATGGTGCTCGACCAAAAAGGTGCCAAAATGAGTAAATCAAAGGGTAATGTCATTAATCCAATGGTGACACTGGCTGAATACGGATCAGATGCACTTCGGTTAGGTATTGTCGCCAGCCGTAGCGCCAACCAAGGCCAGGCATTTAGTATTGGAACAGTCGTCGCTGGTCGCAATTTTGCTAATAAATTGTGGAATATTGCCCGTTTTATCGAAGACAAACTAGGGGAGCACTACCACCCCAACGCACCCGAGCCAAAAACTATCGTTGACCACTGGATTATCAACGAGCTTAATACTGCCAATGCCGATATCCAGCAGAGGCTTGATAACTATCGCTTTGCCGAGGCTAGTGACAGCATGTATCACGCAATTTGGGACAGCGTCGCCGACTGGTTCATCGAGGCCAATAAGCAACAAGAAAACCCAGATCTACTAGCCTGGGTACTTGATACCAGCCTTAAGCTTGCTCATCCGTTTGCACCCTTTGTCACCGAGACGATTTGGCAAACCTTGCCATGGCACAACACATTACTGATGACCACCAGTTGGCCAGAAGCCGTACCGTGCGACGATATCGCTGCTGCCGAATTTAACCGGCTTAAGGGTCTGGTATCAGAGGTGCGTTTTGTAACGAGCGAACTTCCAGGTAACGATCGCTACCGATTGCTTTATCAAAATGATTCATTAATTGCCGATAACGCCGTTTTGATTCAAAAACTCGCCAAACTTAAAGAGGTCAGTTACGTCGATCAAATCCGTGGCTTACGACTGCCGAACAGTGGGCGCGAGGCTTGGCTTGACGTATCGGACGAGACAATCTACGAGCACCAGCACAATCTTGAAACCCGTCTAGCTGAAACTCATGCCAATATCGCTAACCTTGAAGCCCGCCTAGCTAACAAAAGCTATATCGAAAAAGCACCAGCCACACTGGTGGAAGAAACCAAGCAACAGCTTGAGGCTAAACAGACACTCGCAAAAGCGCTAATTAGCGAACTTGAAGTAATTAAATAGGTCTAGGCTGATGGCCAGATATAGACGCTACCAAAGGTGTTAGTAGCTAATTTTTTATGTGCAATATACTTTTTATCATTGTCGTTACGAGGTTGAATACTTGGTTGAGTGACATTTTGAGTAAAACTAACCCGCTCAGTATGCGTGTGTAGATCGGTCGCTTTTAATTCCTCTAGACTAGTCACGGCGCTAATCTGAGCCGGCAACGCCGCTGCAGCTGCCCGATCGAGCCGGGAGTCATGAACCAAAACGCCAGACATAGCGCAAAGTGTTAAGAGAATTGGTACGGGGTTGAGCATTGATAGATTCATATTTGTTTTTATAGGTTACAAACATCAATATAGCATAAGCTTTGTTTATTGTCAACTCTATGTCAGTCTAAGATTAGTAGATTTATTTGGAATCATTTTTCGCATCAAGGTATATCATAATCGCATCGTGACCAATGACCGTACTGTCGTCTATAACAACACCTTCTGGATGACGCGTGGTTTGAACACGCCAGGCCAAGATGTGCCTTTTTTCATCTATTAATGGTCGCGCGACACTCGTACCGTCGCCATCCGGCTGCGCAATCATATCAACATCCAAGGCTATTGTGGTCGGTATAATCGGCGTACCTGCCTGAAGACGAGGCCGCAATCGAAGTGCTTCATCCAGCAAAAGCACACGACGGTAGTCATTATGTTGATTAATGATATCAAAATAGCTTCCAATTAGGTCGTCATCTGTCACACCGGACTGCGAAAGGGCCTCAAGTAAGGCAACTCGGTCTGCTTCGGCTCGTTCTTCGTATTGTTCAAAAGCTGCCTTTTGATTAAAAAATTCATTTTGAGCATAGGCAAATTCAAGGATATGGGGGTTTACGCTATCTTTCGCTTCATGATTTTCACCATCTACAGCCACGACGCTTCCTCCGTATAACTATCTAAATTATGACAGGTATTAAGGAGATATTCAAGTACAGCCAAGTTTATTACACGTGGTGATAGGGGTGGCCGTGCGCAATCTCCTGCGCCCTATACAGCTGTTCGGTCAGAATTAAACGTACAAGCTGATGAGGAAAAACAAGAGGGGATAGTGACCAAACAAAGTCAGCCCGCTGATGTACCGTACCGTCAACACCGTAAGCGCCACCAATAATAAACGTAATTGGCTGCGAAACATCCAATTTGGCACCCAACAAAGCCGAAAGGGCAGGGGAGTCGAGTGTTTTTCCTCGCTCATCCAACAAAATGACATAATCATTAGCACTAAGCCTCAATAATATGCGCTCTGACTCGTCCTGGCGAGCTTTGAGGCTGTCATGAGCCGAATGTGGCAAATGCACCCATTCGATATCAAATGGCCGTTTTAGGCGCTTCTGGTAGCGTTCAATTCCTTCAGCCACCCATGATTCGTGCTTTTTACCAACAACTAACAGCTTGACGGTCACGAAAAGTACAATCTTTGGGCTAAATCGGCCAGAATGGCAGGATCGGCTTCGACCGTAGCAGTTTCAAGCGTACGTTTTAGCTCATACGGTTCAGTGAATGGCACAACGTGCACATGGGCATGCGGAATATCGGTACCGACGACCATTTCGCCAACGTATGGCTTATCGATAACTTCGCGCAGTCGCCGAGCAACCTTTTGAACAGTCACCATTAAAGCTGTGTAGTCTTCGGGTTTAAGATCCCAGACATAAGCTTCCTGTACTTTGCTTATAACCAAAACGTGCCCCTCGGCTACTGGATGAATATCCAAAAAAGCCAAGGTTTTCTCGTCCTCATAAATCTTGTGGCAAGGAATCTCACCCTTTATAATCTTTGTAAAAATACTTTCTATCACCGTCTTGCTCCCCTTGCTGCAGATAACGAACCGCTCTTAATATGTCTATTATACATCGCCACTAAAGCTAAGAACGTAACGGCTTCCGTCTTCTCGTAGCCAAGGTTATTGGGGTGACCACCAAACTCTGAGCCTGCACCATGGAAACAGCTCGGTTCTTTTAGGATTTTAGTCGTTATCAAATCGATATGCTTTGGTGGATCCACGTAAACAAGTCGAGGGTCATTGATGCGACTTATTATCTCTTGGGCGGCAGTGTTGTTCATATCGACAATGTCGGATATAGCCTGGTCGTTAGCTTTACCGAGCGCAGTTATTTCCGGAAGCCCAGAATCATCGTATAACTTTTGTAATTCTGGGGGTAGAACTAAGGGCTCGATTATTTTAGGGTAGCCATTAACCAATATCGGCGCATTAGCAGCTTTACCTAATAAGGCATCGTATAACTTCTTCAGATCATCGTAAAAGTCATTGCCGCGAAAGACGGCCGATGCATCTTCAAACGTAGGTGTATCAGAACTGCAGCCAGGACCAAGGCAGTCCATAATAAACTTGCGAAGATCATAAGCATTTCCGCCAGCAGTTCCCACTACAAGACTAGCGTCAGCCGGAAGTCGATCAATCTGACTCGGTATATTTCCGGAGGCTCTCAACATATCACCCGGCGATGCACCACTATGTGCAAGATTTTCAAACCTTTTAGCCTGTAATCTGCTAGCAAGACGGGCGATATAGCCATATTCGGGACTGGTCGCACCGAGGCCATAAGCATAAGAATCGCCAAATGCAACCACCAGCTCATACTTACCAATTGGCGACTCGGGTGGTTTAGGTGTGGTATCACCACCAACAACCGATGCAACACCGACTAAACCAAGGCCCACTAATAGCTCGCGCCTTGATAATTTTATCCGATCAATCGGCGAAGGCAGTCTATCTATTGTCATCTTATTAAGATTATAAACCCTTATGGGCAACTGCGAGACATGAAAAGAGCCCGACCTGCGGTGGATGACTCTTCGGCGGATGCCGGGTCTTTCCATCCCTGGTTCGGGCTTGCACGCGTCACTAGCGCGCGCTACTTCATGACGTACGTGACCATGTCCATCATGCTCCGGAAGGTCTTCACCTTCTGACAGATTCGTGACAGCTTGGTGAACGGCGTCACCCGGCTCCGCATAACCTCGTCGATGAAGCGGTCGTATTCCCGGAGCATCCAGGTTGCGACCTGATACGGGTTGTACTCATAGCTCCAGGACGCTGCTCCGCTCGAAGACCGGTACACGTTGACCAGGTTAGAGGGAAGATTGCCGTAAGGCCGGTCAGGCGAGTGACACACCGTCCTTACGACGATGCGGTCAAGGCTTGGCCTCATCTCTTCAATGAGAGCTCGTGCCGCCCGCAGCTTTTCCCTGACATCGTCAACGACCGGGCTGGTCTTGACGAGCAGAAGTACCCTGTTGGGCACGAAGAAGGCAGGAATCTGCCACATCATACCGTACGGCGGAGCCCACAAGTACATATCAGCCCTGTGGTAGGCACCGTTGAGGTAGTTGTGCAGCGGCAGGTACGAGAAGGCGCCGCGGAACACCTCAACGCGTCGCAGTCGATCAATCCGTAGCGAATTACCGTCAGTCATGTTCTTCACCCTTTTGAGGTAGCTCGATTCCTCGAGGCCCCGCGCTTTGCGGTGACTGCACATAGTTATGAGCGAAATTAGGCATTTTTGCAAGCATGACCATATAAAAATGACGATCACACGTATCGTCATTTTTATATGGCGGAGAGGGAGGGATTCGGTCACGTTCCGCGACCCCGCGACTTCACGATTGGCAAACCAGTTGCCATCGGAAGATCGCCTTGCGAAATGCCACTGGCATTTCTCACCCTTTCGGGTTCGAATTCTTCCATTCTCCAAATAGAAACGACGACCACAGGGATCGTCGTCGCTATTTGGCGGAGAGGGAGGGATTCGAACCCTCGGTGACGTTGCCGCCACACCGCTTTTCGAGAGCGGCCAGTTCAACCACTCCTGCACCTCTCCGTATCTGTCCTAGTGTAACAAAAAACCTAAATTATGGCTAAAAAGAGTTTAGCTGAGTATCAAGGCTAGTAAGATCGGTTGTGGAGCTTGTATCGGTTTGATCAAGCGTTGCTTCGGCTGTCGTTAAATCTGATGAACTATTAATAGCTGGTACTAGCTGAACATCGTTCGCCACGGGCGTCTGTACAGTTATAGTATCGGCCGACGTCTTGGGATGAAGCCTGTTATACGCGGTGTAGCCAACAAAGCCCAACAACCCTACAACAACAACTACGGCAACAACTGCGATAATCGAAAACCCAGATTTTGTCTTGTAAGATACCATTATTGATTACCCCCTGTTGTAGTCGACTGGACTGATTTGATACCAACAATTAGGTTTTTAACTGACTGCTTGTAGGTATTTAAAGCCGTGATTTCAATCTTTGCAACTTCCTTAAAACTTGCGACAGTCGCTTTTGGGTTATCACTATCACATTTAAACGAAGGCGCCGTCGACTTAACCGTATCAACTGCAAGTTGTGCGGCACTTTTTTGGTTGTTAACGTCTGTTACGAGTGCGTCGTAATTACTTAAAGTTTTAGCCTTTTCAGCATAAAAGTTCTCGGCTTTAGTGGCGATGCCAGCAAACAAATCAAGTTGCTTTTGGCCACGATCACCAACACGTGCCATAATGTTCGTAATTTCGGTTTCACGTTTTTGACAAAGCTCCAGTTTGTCGGCCGTCAATCGAGCCTTTATAACTCCAATACTCGATTTCTCCTCGTTAATATTTGCGCTAGACTGATTAGTCGAAGTTTCCGCCTGAGTTCTGGCGGCCGTTTGCGTAGTAGTTTGCTCGTTGGCCGTAGTGGCTTCAATAGCCCCAACCGTCGCCGGGACCGTCAAGGCAAACATCAGCATGGCGGTTAATACTGTGAATAGGCCTTTTTTAGCTTCTAATTTTGTTGACTTCAAATTGATTTTCATATATTAAGCTTATGGTTTGGCCGCGTAATAGTCAATTAAATTTTAAACGTAACCAAAGTAAAAACCCCACTAAAAAGTGGGGTTTTTACTTTGGTGAACTCGGCAAGATTCGAACCTGCGACCTTTGGCTCCGCAAGCCAACGCTCTATCCAGCTGAGCTACGAGTCCATAATAACGTATCCACAAATGTTGCCATTTATGAATACGTTTTATTTGTAACTAGAAGGTGCTTTCGACGTTATAAAAACGTTGCGAACATCGGCTATTGTACCACGCCAACAGCCCGTTAAGCAATAAAAAACACCTAAAGACGCAATTTTCGAACGAGGACGTCAATCATGTCAAGTTTAAGATTTTCCATTGGCAAAATACTACCCAATATGTCGACAATCCGCTCGCCAGCTTCTTCTGGGAAATAAACCGAAACACCGGTAGCAAAACGCTTAATCGGAATCAACATAATCGAGTGATGTTCACCGTCGCGAATCAGCCCAAATGCCTTAAAATCGGCTAGGTTATAAAGCCTTTCACCAATATACAAGCCCTGCTTGGCGCTCAGCGTGTATTGGATGTCACGCGGTGAGCGACGGATATAAACGACTAACGCCGCCGCCATGACAACTACTAAAAGTGAGAATGTATAGGATTTTATAAAAAATATATCACAAGCGATCAGACCTAAAGCAATAATCACAAAAAGCACGTACCACAGCCCATTTTTCTCTGGATGGACATATTCACCAGCCGTCCAGCTAACTGGTGCATCGGGCACAGACTGAACTCTTTGACTAGGTGTCTGTGGCGCTACAGCTTCGGTATCAGCTGATTCGACGGCCGCTGGCTTCTCTTCCCAATAATTTTGCTTTTGATCAGGATTCATAATTTTAGTATAGCATGACCAATAACATATTAATTAGACCACAGAAGGTAAATTTAACCCTTATGGTGCATCGAATGGTCGTGAAAACTATGAGTTAGCGCGTGACCCTTGCCCTTCGTTAGTAAGTAATAATTAACCGGCCACGCCACTACAAAGGCTACTGTCATCGAAATTAATCGCGACAGCCAATACACTGGATGCGACAGGTCTTTATCAAAAGCACCCGGAATAAGCATCATACATAAATTATCAGCCACTATCATCGTTAGTATTGAAACCGTATCAGCCACAAACACGAGCTTAAGCGCCGACCAAAACTTTAGACCGGCGCGCATAATTGGCACTGTCGAAAAAGTATAACCCGAAACAAGTGATAAGCTAGCCGCTAAGACTATGGTATTAGCTACACCAATGCCGGTATGTGTACCGATGGTTACGCCAACTAATTCGCCAACTGTACAGCCAACCAGACAATGAAACGTTGCACTAGCCGCCATTTTTAAAGTTGCGTCATGATGACTAGCTGTTTTAGATGATTCCATATAACAATGATAGCAAAGTTAAACTGGGCGCTCGGAGCATTGTGTAATAAAAATAAGGTTATAATAAAAGTAATGAGAAGTATTACATCCTTTCAACAAGCCAACCAAGTCCTCTACGAGTTTATCTCGCCCGCAGGCACACCTCGAAAATACACTTTAGACCATATGATTCAGCTTATGAGTATCTTGGGCAACCCGCAGGATAAATTTAAAATCGTTCATGTCGCCGGAACGTCTGGAAAAACATCAACATCATACTATATCGCATCTCTACTGAGCGCTGCGGGCTACAAAACTGGTCTAACTGTTTCTCCTCACATCGACGAGGTTAATGAACGCGCTCAAATCGACCTGATGCCATTACCTGAAGCCGAGTTTTGCAATGAGCTCAGTATGTTTATGGAGATTATCGATACGAATAAGTTAAGACCATCGTATTTTGAGCTTTTAATTGCCTTTAGTCTTTGGCTTTTTCATAAACGCAAAGTGGAATATGCTGTCGTTGAAGTTGGCATAGGGGGCTTACTCGACAGCACTAATATTATCAACAAGCCAGATAAAGTATGTGTAATTACAGATATCGGTTTGGACCATATTGAGATTCTCGGTGATACGATTGATCAAATTGCTATGCAAAAAGCCGGCATAATCAAAGAAAAAAATGCCGTATTTATGAACGCCCAGTCGCCAAACATAATGACGGTTATAGATAATCAGTGCATATCAGTAGACGCCCAGCTTCATGTCGTGAACAATACCAACCCTATACCTAGCTTGCCCTTGTTTCAGCAACGGAACTTCGGTCTTGCTCAAGCCGCGGTTAACTTTATCCTTGCACGTGATGGACATATCGAATTGTCTGATCAAAAAACCAAGACCGTATCAAAGCAAATTATCCCAGGCCGCATGGAAGAGGTTATGTTTAAAGATAAGCAGCTAATACTAGACGGCTCGCATAACGAGCAGAAGATTGAAGCCCTAGTTAAATCAATGAAAAATCGCTTTCACGATAAAAAAATTAAGCTGCTAGTTAGCTTCGGCGAGACGAAGCGTAGCGGCGTCCAGGCCAGCATGGAACTATTATCACAGCTTGCAGAAAACGTCATCGTGACTGATTACAGCTATGCTGACGACTCTGTTAAGCGCGCCATTAAAGCCCAAGAGCTAGGCTTTATCGCCAGACAGGCTGGCTTTCAGTCGATTACAGTCGAGCCCAACCCCCAACTCGCTTTTAATTTATTTATGAATAGCCCTAGCGAGATTGGCCTCGTCACCGGCTCATTCTTTTTGCTTAACCCAGTTCGAGACATAGTCTTTGAAAAATAATCAGGTAAATACAGCAAGTCAAATAAAAACAGCGACCAAGAAGTCGTTGTTTTTATTTGGCGGAGGAGGGGAGATAGCGCTCCACTTTGTTTCGCTTTTCCGCTCGTGTACAAAAATGAGCAAGCTAATTTTTGCTTACTTCGCTACACCGAACTCCGCGCTGGTTTTGTTTCACAAAACGCGTGAGTTCAAATCTCCCTCAACAAGAAAAATAGAGACCAAAAGGTCTCTATTTTTCTTGGCGGAGGAGGGGAGATTCGAACTCCCGCTCCAGGTCTCCCCAGACTAATGATTTAGCAAACCATCCCCTTAAGCCACTTGGGTACCCCTCCGTGCAGGCTTTATTAGCTGAATCAACGTTTGTCGTTCAACTCGGACAATTGTAGCACATTCAAGAGGTCGGGGCTAGATTTTAGATTAAAAATTTGCTACAATTAGCTAATAGTGGCGTAATAATGAATATTTTTATGAGTAAAAGCCTAAAAATCACTCTTGGAATTGCTTTGGTTGTTTTTACTGCCAGCTTGTTTTTAGTTGTCCATCCCCAAGTTATTCACGCTATATCTGATTCGGGCATCCAGGCTGGCATAAAAGCAGCCCACGGTACCGATCAGCCGACCGATTTATTCGGTGTTAGCGGCATTTTTACTACTATTATTAACGTGCTACTCTTTGTCGTCGGCGCTCTAAGTGTCGTCATGGTTATCGTCGGTGGCTTGCGCTACGTCGTGTCGGGCGGTAACTCCGCAGCTGTAACTGGGGCAAAGAATACAATTATGTATGCTATCGTAGGTATTATCGTAGCCTTCTTGGCATATGCGGCCGTCAATTTCTTGTTGGGTTCGCTTTCGGGCGGGGGCGGCACACCTGGCACTAACGTCTAACAAATTAAATAACGACCACACGGGTCGTTATTTAATTTGGCGGAGAGGGCGAGATTCGAACTCGCGGTACCATTACTGACACGACAGTTTTCAAGACTGTTCCCTTAAACCGCTCGGGCACCTCTCCAGATGTGCGAGTACGAGGCCTATAATAACAGATACCAGCCGTTCAGTCGAGAGTCTGGCGCGCCAACACAGCAACCCAAATTTGTTTGGCACCTTCATCCCTAAGGGCCTTTGCCGCATAATGAATAGTCGCACCAGTCGTAACTACGTCGTCAATAATTAAATAGTTTGCATTCTCGTCGACTTTTTCGACCACCCTGAAAGCTTTTTTAGCCTGTAGCCCGCGTGCAGCCGCAGTAGCGTGTCGTTGCATCGTATTAGTATTTCGTACTAGTATGCTTTTAACCGGCAGATTTCGCCGACTTCCCAATCGTCGAGCTATCAGTAGAGTATGAGCATAGCCACGCTCTCTGATGTGAGCCGATGTAGTCGGAATCGGCACAAGCACCGTGTTGTCGGGTAGTTGCGGTAAAGTATCGTCAAGCAGGCCAGCCAGGTCTTGATAGGCAGTTTTTGTTCGCTCAAATTTGTAAAGTCCAATCAATCGTTGCAAAACATCCTTACGTTCACCAACACACCAAGCCCGCGTATATGGCAGTTTACAGGTGTTACACAGTCCCGACCCAGAACAGGCCCGTTCACAAGCCAAACAAACATTTTTAGTCTCGGAAGTGATGTTATATTTACAATTAGGGCATAGCAAATCGCCACTTTTACCACATCCACAACAGTGGTGCGGAGCGACGAATGCGAGTAGTCTATCTATCATTGTGTTTTTTACGTTTGAATGGCCTGTTTGGTTGATTATACTGCATATGTTGGTTATAATGTGAGGGACTATTTGTCAATAGAGCCTAGAGAAAGTGGAGGATATCATGGCCCGTAAGCAAAACGATGATTTATTGATTGAGGACGAGCTGGCTGCAGCTTTCCTTAATGACGACGAACTAACAACTAACGACACACCAGCCCCTAGTGCACCCGCCGAGGACACTTGGGACGAAAGCGATGAGGAGTTCCCAGGAACACTAGCTATCGACGTCTACGAGACGGACGAAAAGCTTGTTGTTAAGGCTCGCACCGCCGGTGTTAACAAAGAAGATTTGGACGTCAGCATTAGTGACGGCATTCTAACGATTAGCGGCACTCTAAGCAGTGGCGACGAAAGCGATGCAACCAACTGGCACATTCAGGAATGTTATTGGGGCGAATTTAGCCGCACACTAGCTTTACCAGTTAATGTCAAAGAAGATGAAGTAGAAGCAGTTCTAAAAGACGGCGTTCTAACAATCAGCTTTAGCAAGGTCAAGCAAGAGCAAGCCAAGAAGATTCAGGTTCTTTAATACAAAAACTGATAAAAATATAGCCTTCGTAATGAGGGCTATATTTTTTATCATTGTATCTGCGTCTCTTAGGTCGCCTCTGCACCCAACCACTCCTCCAACCGGGCTTCGCACCGGGTACGAACAAGAGCCTCGGCGTCTTGTCGCACTCGGGCTGCAGAGTGGTTGTTCGTAGTAGTTAGACGCGCGGCTCTACTGCTGTAGCCCCAGCGGTTTTGGATACTTTTGCAGTTCAAAAGTATCAAGACATTTGTTACTTTGGCAAAAGTAAGGATTAAATTATTCTTTAAATCAAAAAAATAACCCGGACAAATGCCGGGTTATTTTTTTAAAGAAAGGCTAATTAAGCGCTAATACTTCCAAGAACCCAGTTGACAATTGCGTAGGCTAGGAAAGCTACAACAAGTCCAATCAAGGCATACATAATCGTATTCTTAGCTGCTGTAACTTGCGCAGCTGTTCCGCCCGATACTGTGTATCGAATACCACCGATGATCAACATAACGACGCTTAAAGCGCCAATTACGAATAGCAAGGTGTTAATAACGGTTGTAAAAATACTATTCGCACCAAACAAGGTTTTTGGCGTACCACTTGTACTAGCACAGTCAACACCATCGGCGATTGTTGCGCCCGCAGCACACGAGCCAGCAGCTGAAACCGTTGATGCTGTTGGTGTAAACAGAGCTAGGCTTAATGCCAAAGCTGGAACTGCAAGCAAGCCGGCGATGGCGGTTGTTATTGTTTTTTTCATTATTAATTCATTTCCTTTCTTAGAAACTATATATTAAAGTTATACCAGACTAATCATCTTTTGTTAAGCCCTAAAGCTTATTTTTACAGATATTAAAGGCCCATTCTTTACTTGCCAAAGTTTTTTATAACCCAATTGACAATTGCGTAGGCTAGGAACGCAACAATTAAGCCAAACAAAGCATACATTATGGTGTTTTTTGCTTTTGTGACGGTACCGGCATCACCAGAAGATACGGTGTACATAATACCGCCAATAATCAACATGATTACCGCAACGATGCCAACCAGAAAGACCAAGCTGTTAATAACGGTTTTTATAATCGGTTGCGCTGTGTCGCTAGTATTTTTACAAACCAAGCTATCAGTTACCCCGTTACAAGGTTGAAAGTTATCAACCGCACTAACCGCTATTGGTGCAAAAAGTACGCCGAGGCTAATCGCAAAACCGGCAATTATCAGGCTAAGCTTTTTCATTAAAATTTCCCAGCCACAAAGTGGGTGATTGAAAAGGCCGAAAGGATAACAACCAGGCCAATGGCTGCATACAGCACCGCGTTTCTAGACTTAGCAACAGTTGTAGGATTATTGCCCGACACGGTCATTGTAAAACCAGCCACAATAATCACAATCACAGCCACGATTCCCGCAACAAAATAAAACAAGTTCAAAATATTACCGAACAGTTGTGTACCCGACGTTGTCGGAATGTTTATATCGTTTGCCGCTAAGGCAAATTTTTCTAAAATATTCATATTATTTAATTATACCCATTACTAAGTTAATAATTCCAACTGATGCAATCGAAATAATCAGTCCAATGATAGCGTCCAGGACCGTCTTGCGACCTTTCGCCATAACCTCTGGAGCACCACTGCTGATAACCATCGTAAAGCCGCCGTACAAGATAAAGCCAACAGCAATATAACCAACCAGCTGCAAAGCCATATCAAGAATATTAAGAACAACTCGCCAAATAAAGTTCGACAAACCGTTATTCGCTCCATTGCTGGCTGTATTCAACTGATTCGGATCGATGATACTACAGTCGCCGGCACTTGGGTTTAAACCGCGATACCAAACCGGAAATGTCAAAAAGCCCTTAGCGTTTGTACAAGTAGTCGCCGCATAGGTAGCACTAGAAGGATTTACAACTGTGACCACGGTTCCGCCAACCACACTAGCAAAAGTAAGCCCAACTAATAGTGAAGTGAGTTTTTTTGTCAGTTTCATTAGTTAAATAAACCCCCAGGTGTAATGAAGTTCAATATCGTAAACATAAAGGCATAGGCGATAATACCAATTACTACATTAGTAATAATCGTTCGAGCCTTTTTGACATTCTCCGGATTACCGCCTGCACTGGCATACATAACTGATCCATAGACGATTCCAGCAACCGCCAAAATACCCACACCGGCTGTCAAGATGTTAATAACCATTAAAAGCAGGCTCCAAACACCAGTTGATTCGACACCTGTTGAGCCGGCCTTAGGCGTACAGTTAATAATAGAAGTTTTTACCCCTGCGCAATCTGCCGACACCAACGGGCCTGCAAAAAGTCCACTTATCCCGATTGTTGCCACCAGTACTAATATTGTTTGTTTTATTTTCATAACTATCTATAAAATACGACAAAATAGCCCGTAAGGCAAGTTTTTATGTTAATGCTCTTGCTTTTTTTAGTAATATAGTGTATGATAACCTTATAAATCATAAATGTCATAAATGTCGATATTCGACAGGAGCATAAAACTCGCTATGTCAGGTAAAGAAAACGATCAATCTAATCCTTTTGAAAGTTTACTTAACATTAAGCTAAACCGTAGAGGCGCCCTCGCTGCTGCTGCAGCAACAGCACTTGTAGCTGCTGGTTGTACTACGAAGAACCCCAATACACAAACAAGTGCAGCACCAAGTGACAGTGAGTCAGCAAGCGCTTCGGCATCAGCATCGGCTCCGAATAAGGCCATGACGCCATTTGATAAATACTACGAGCTTGTACCCGCTGAACTAAAAACACGCATTGAAGGCCTCAAGGCAAAAACTTCAGCGGAACGACAACAATTGCCATGGGAAGATCAAACTCTTTACGCCCTAGCGCTGGCAGTCGAACGAGAGTATAACGGTGAATTTAATGATGGTTTTATCGATACCAAAACCGGTATCGGGACTGATGGTAATAGCCTTCAGGACCACACTCCGATACGAACTCCACTCAGCCTGGAATCAGGAGCGCAGGACATATGGGAGCAAAGTTGCTATTTTAAGGCACTAGTACCATCGTTTCTCACTCGCGACACAGAGCTAGACCTTGTCCCACTGGTTGCCGCAGAGAAGTCAGCATACTACGATTTATATATTCGAACCATTACTAACTTTGAGCCCGGTAACTGGGGCGCTGATCAAGTTTCTCCTACAATGAGAGCCGTACAAGGCGATGTGTATGCCGCCGAAGCTAACGGCAAGCAAGTAAAACGACGTGATCTAACTGTCACAAATCCAGGTAATGGAAAACACTTCATCGAAATATTTGAGTTTACAGAGATGCCATTACTACAATCTGTAGTCGCCGCAAAAGGTAGCAGCACAAACACAACCGGACTAGGTATCTGGGTTCCTGTCGACGAGCGTAAATAGAGACCATTCACCCTTCACTAAAAACAGTGCATTCAGCACTGTTTTTAGTGTATGATAATAGTTATGGTTAGCCGGATGAAACGATATTTTGGCGCAGTCGGTTTAGTAGCGGCCACAGCTTTGCTGTATTCGGTCTTTTTTATGGCCGCCCCGAATGTAAAGGCCGTCACGAGCAGCGGATGGACTGAGTGCTATAGTCTTACTACTAACTGGCCTTCGGGTGGTAAACCCCTATCTCAGCTATTAACAGGTTGGAAAACACAACCAAATAGCGACGGTCAGAAGTTTGTAGACTGCTTTGGCATGAACACCGCCAATAGCGACGAACTTGCTGCGGGCACCTATTATAATAGTTCGTTAGTAAAAACCCCTGGGGGCGTCCCTGTCTGTTCGGCATACCAAACAACGCCCGTTACACAAGGTTCAAATATAATGCTTAGTTGTACCGACCCGGCTTCGTACTACAACAACCTATACAATCCGGTCGTAAACGTTGCCTGTCCGGCGGGTACAGGCAGCACATATCTTGATTATTACGGTCACCCTATCGACCAGACCGCCTATAATAACTGTGTTTCTGCCGCAAAATCAGCTTACGATGCTTGTGATACGGCCGTTGCAGTTGGAGGTTCAACCGGCTCAATTCAAAAATCAGACGCCGACATGGCATCCTGTCTCGTAAAAGCCGGAATCGCTGGAAAGGCGGCTGATTTAACCGCTGCCGTCGCTAGTGGTCGCGCCAGCGCCGATAAATTAGCGGCCGATAACAATACTAAGTCATCTGCAAATAATGTAGCAAATGGGCCAGATCAATGTGCAGCAGCGGGTGGTAAATGGGATTCTAATATGGGTGTCTGCGTTACGGCTGCAGCTGCTCAAAAAAGCGCGTCAAGTTGTGGCAGCCTTGTAAGTAATATTGGGTGGATTGTCTGTCCCTTAATAAATGCCCTGGGTGGCCTGAATGATACTATGTGGGGTTTGATGTCGGTGCTTCTGACTGTTAACCCAATCCATGCAGGCGATCCCGCAAGTACGGTTTGGTCGGCATTCCGGAGTATCGCGAACGTATTACTAGTTGTAGCCTTTCTGTTTATTATATTCTCTCAGCTAACCAGTGTCGGCATTACGAACTACGGGGTTAAAAAAATGCTACCTAGATTAATCGTCGTGGCAATACTTATCAACCTATCTTTCTATATAGTACAGATAGCGGTTGACCTGTCTAACATAATCGGTAACAGTTTGTACGACCTATTAAAGGGGCTGGCCGATAAGTCCAGGTCAGTACCGACATGGGGTGCTCTAATTAACACAGTTACGGGTCTTGGCGCGGCCGGTACGATAGCGGTAGCTGGAGTAGCACTAGCTGGTGGCGTGGAGGCTGTTTTCTTTATTATGCTGCCAGCAATTGTTATGGGTGCACTTGGCTTCATAGCCGCTATGATTACCCTGATATTTCGACAGGCCGTGATTCCGATTTTAGCAATTCTAGCTCCACTGGCGTTTGTGGCGTATTTACTACCCAACACCGAGCAGTGGTTTAAAAAATGGCGTAGTTTGTTTTTATCGATGCTAATGCTATACCCGACAGCAGCACTACTATTTGGAGGCGTCCAGCTTGCCGCGATTATGATCGCGGGTGACGGGGGTGACTGGTGGAAAAACATGATTGGCTTAATAATGCTTGGCGTGCCACTGTTTATGCTACCGTTCATCGCCAAACAGGGCGGACCGTTGCTATCAAAACTCGGCGGCAGTTTGAATGGTTTAGCGGGCAAGTTGGGTAAACCGGTTGCTGGTTTTGCATCGTCAAAACAAGATGTCGCAAAAAACAAATATCTTTCATCGTCTGGAAGTCGGAATCCGTTTAAACAGTTCGCCTTATCAAATAATCGAAGAAATAAATTAAATCAACTTAAAAGTTCTGCTTTCCAAGCTCAACAGGGTGCAGAATTTAATAAGGACTTAAAAAAGAACGCAAAAAAATATGCAGGCGATATGCCAGAAGGTAGCGTTGCTCGATCTTACATTGAAGGAGCTGCTGCTCGAGCCGAGGCCGAAGAACTTAAGAGCGAAATGGCACCACTAACAAGCGAGATAGCCGAGAGAAGGGCCAAAGACCCAGCCTTCAATCTGGACAACTTCTTACGAACCAGAGCTTTAGATAAAAACCATACCGAAATGCAACGCACCGCTGCCATACACCATGCGGCTGCACTTGGTCGAAGTAATATTATGCGCGAGCTACTTGATGATAAAACTGATGGTGTAGATGAAGGTGTTAGAAGGCAAACCCAGGAAGCTATTTCCGCAAACGCTGGCGCACTAATCAACAAAGCACCTGATCTTATTAAACCAGCCGGCGTAGCCTTCAATAACGTCACAGGTAGTGATTTAGTTCAGTTTAGCCCTGATACGATGACGGCATACATGCAGCACTTAAATGGTCTTTACGCCGCGGCTAATGCGCCAGGTGCTAAACAAGATGATATCGATAGCCTTACGGCGGCAACCAGCTCATTTAACACTGCGATTGAAGATATCAGCAGAAGCACTGAATTACAAGCCAGATTTAATAGTGCTGGCGGCAAGACTATAGAAAACACCATAACCGAAATCGGTGGCAAATTCGAGGAATATGCAGACGTCAATTTATTGAGCCGAGCCGGAATCCAAGACGACGGCAAAATTCGATAAATACTGTGTTTATAAACTAAGAGCACGCCTGTTATACTATAAGCATAATGGCAGTATATAAAGTTCCTCAAGACGTCGAGGCGGATGATAAATTAATCGGTCCGTTTACGTTCCGCCAGTTTATATATCTGATTATCGTCGCACTCCTAATAGCCATAGCTTGGTGGATGGCGCAGCTATTTGTTGGTTTAATTATTTTTCCTTTACCATTTATTGTATTTTTCGGCGCACTGGCATTGCCACTGCGCAAAGACCAACCAATGGAGGTGTATTTAGCCGCCATGGTATCTTTTTACCTTAAACCACACAAAAGACTGTGGGACGCTGATGGTATTGATTCACTAATCGAAATTACTGTACCAAAAACTGTCGAGGTCCAATTAACCAAGGACATTTCACGTAATGAGGCTATGCAAAGATTCGACTATTTAGCGCAGATTGTCGACAGTCAAGGCTGGGCCGTTCGCGGGCAAGGTGTACAGGCGCCCAATAGTTCGATTAATAATGATGTTTACTTCGAGTCACAACAGGTCGAGGACGTCCTGGATAGCAACACAAGTATATCGCAATCACTTGGCAACATGATTAGTCAAAGTGATGCCAAGCATCATCAAGAAATGATCGATCGCTTGCATCAGCAGGCGGTTACGCCCCAAGACCCAATTGTTTCGACACCCGTCCAAGCCCAACCTCAATTGCCACCAAATCCCTATGATTTATACGCCAGCGCGTCACCAGTGGCGTCGGCACCGACCGCTGCGCCGGTTTTTAATCCGTATCCAACAAACATTCAACAGTCGGTTATTCAGCCATTAAGTCCGTCGAACCAGGTTAATACACCGCCAGCCACACCAGTTGAGTCAGCAGCTGCAACCACTAGCGAAAAGCCGGTCTCACCTGATATAATAAACCTTGCTAATAACGCCGATTTATCAATCGAGACAATTGCTCGTGAAGCGAATCGAATCAAAAAACAAGAAGATATGACCGAAGAGGTAGTTATTTCGTTACGATAATAGGCACTCTAAAAGGAGTGGGGAAGCTAAAGAGCCATGCCGCCAAACAACCAATTTCCATTTCAAGGACCAGCCGACCAGGCGCCAGCGCCAGCTCCAACCATGCCCGCCACGCCGATCGGTAGCAGTTCAGCGTCAGCACAGCCTAACGCGCCAGCCCCAGCTACACCAAAAAACCCCAACTCAACACAAAATTCACTACTTTTATCAGAAGTTCGCGATAATATGGTTATCATGGCCGACGGCACCTTTCGAGCGGTTGTTGCCTGTAAATCGATTAATTTCGATCTTATGAGTTCACAAGAGCGTGAGGGTGTTGAATACAGCTACCAAAACTTCCTAAATTCGCTAAACTTTCCTTTGCAGATATTGATTCGCTCACAGCGTGTTGACATCGGACCATACATTGATCGTTTGGTTGATATTCGTCGTAGTCAAGATAACATGCTACTTGGCGTTTTGATGGATGACTATATTAATTTTATCGATGCCTTATCGCAAGATGCTAATATTATGAACAAATCGTTTTTTATTGCCATCCCATACTATCCACAAGGTGATGTCGCCACTATTATCGACCAGGGTAAGGGCTTTTTTGGTAAATTATTCTCCAAACAGACTAATAATGTCACTCGGATTGACACCGCAACCTACGAAAAAGCTAAGACTGAAATTAAAAACCGCGTAGACAATGTGACGTCTGGGTTATTTCAGGTTGGCGTTCAGGCGGTTCAACTTAACACCAAAGAATTAGGTGAGCTATATTATAACGTTTATAACCCGGACACAGCTGTACGCGAACCGCTCGGTAACTTTGATAACGTTACCGCGACTTACGTCAAAAAAGGAGAAGGCCCCGCGCCGGTCATTAATGGAACGGGAAGTATTTTATAATGGCTAAGAAAAAAATGGACGTCGTTGATATTGCTGCCCAGCAGCGCGCACTTGAGCAAACCGAGGTTGAACAAGCCTTCTTAAAGGGCGTCACGACGCTCCGTGATTTAATTGCACCAAGTAGCCTCGAAATTCATTCGTCATACTTTCGACTTGGCACTAAATACGGCCGAACAATTTATATATACGGCTATCCACGTCAAATTTACACCGGTTGGCTAAGTTCATTAATTAATATCGATGAGGTCCTAGACGTCAGTATCTTTGTTTATCCAGTTGAAAGCCAGGTTGTCCTAAATAACTTGCGCAAAAAAGTTACCCAACTAGAAGCGACTGCTTCGATAAGTAGTGAAAAAGGGCGAATTCGCGATCCTGGGCTCGAAGCCGCCATTAGCGACGTTGAAGAACTACGCGACCAGCTGCAAGTTGGTGCTGAGCGATTTTTCCGGTTTGGACTATATGTCACACTTTACGCTGATAGCCTAGATGAACTTGGTTTTGTTCAGCACAAGATTGAAACGTTATTTGGGCAGCAAATGGTCTTCAGTAAAGTCGCCAGCGGCCAACAGGAGCAAGGTTTAAATAGTAGCATTCCGCAAATGACCGATCAGCTACAAATTCGCCGCAATATGAACACTGGCGCCATTAGTACCAGCTTTCCATTCACTAGTGCTGATCTAACCCAAGAATCTGGCGTGCTTTATGGCATCAACATGCATAATAACGGCCTGGTGATCTTTGACCGCTTCAGTTTAGAAAACGCCAACATGGTTGTCTTCGCTAAGTCTGGTGCCGGTAAGTCGTACACTGTCAAACTTGAAGCCGTTCGCAGTATGATGACCGGTAGTGAAGTGATCATCATCGACCCTGAAAACGAATACCAAAAACTATCAGACGCGGTCGGTGGTAGCTATATCAGACTAAGCCTAAACTCTGATACGCGCATTAATCCATTTGACTTGCCGCGTGTTATTGATAGCGACGAAGCCGAGGACGCCTTGCGCGCCAACCTAGTAACACTTCACGGTCTACTGCGCTTAATGCTAGGTGGTACTCAGGTAACCGCTGCCGGTGTGCCAATGTCTGCCTTAACACCAGCCGAGGAAGCCGATCTTGACCAAGCCTTAATTGATACTTATGCACGGGCTGGTATTACTAGTGATCCACTAACGCATAATTCAACGCCACCAACAATTTCCGAACTTTATGATACATTGCTACATATGGGCGGCAGTGGGCCACAGTTAGCCCAGCGCCTCCGTAAGTACACCACGGGAACGTTTGCCGGTATCTTTAGCCAGCAATCCAATATCGATATTAATAACCCAATGGTGGTTTTTAATATTCGCGACTTGGAAGACGAACTGCGACCAGTGGCGATGTATATCGTTTTGTCACACATCTGGAATATCACTAGGACAGATAAAAAGAAACGCATGTTAATCGTGGATGAAGCTTGGCAATTAATGAAGTATGATGATTCAGCTAACTTCTTGTTTAGCCTAGCCAAACGCGCCCGCAAGTATTACCTAGGACTAACTACGATTACACAAGACGTTGAAGATTTTATGGGCAGCAAAATGGGCCGCGCTATCGTCGCCAACAGTTCGATGCAGCTGCTTTTGAAGCAATCGTCCAGTGCCGTTGACGTCTTAGCGGATGTGTTTAAACTAACCGACGAGGAAAAAAAGCGACTAGCAAACTTCCCAGTCGGCCAAGGTCTATTCTTTGCTGGTCAAAACCATGTTCATATTCAAATTATCGCCAGCCAGACTGAACAACAACTAATTACTACTAACCCTCAAGACAACACACGACAGGCCGCAGCCTCTTAGCTAGCAATGATATATTCGGCAATCTTATAAGGTATAATGTAGGGTAGTTATGGATGTCTTAGAAGACAAAGAAGCAAAACTTAATCCCAGCCAAACTGACTATAATCAGCGTTTTAATGAGATAGTAAGCGAAGAAACAAATCCAGACGGAGAATGGAAAGATAATACCGGACAAGACAATAGCAAAGGACCATTAGGAGCATCCCCGGCTGGCAACGGATTTAATAAAGTTAACTTCCTAAGGTCAAAAGGTCCGATTACTGGAGTTATCGTTACGATTGTAGCTGCCCTTACAGGCATCACCGCGCTAACAGGTATGCCTGCCTTGATTGTCGTACAGGTAAGAGAAGTACTATTTGGCTCTTTAAACGACGCCGAGCCAGCCTTAAGCACCCGAACTACGTTAATGATGTCTCAAAAAATCAGTAGTGTTAGTAACGCCTTCAATGAATCGGCTGATGGCGTCTGTGGTATTAAGTGTAAGTTCGGCACGATAAGCGAAACCATGAAATTGAATTTGGAGTCGCCAAACAATAAATTTAAAGTAGAGTTTGACGCTAAAAAATTTGGTGGAAGATATGTTATTAAAAGCTTAACTTTTCCAGATGGGCATACTGTAACTAACGGTGCCGATTTTAAGCAAGCCTTAAACGACCCAGTCCGCGGATCTGCTTTTAATAAAATATTTAATTCAAAAACAGCTTATTTATTAAATAGTAAGTTTGGAAATGCAATAAAAACCAAGTTAGGTATAGACAAATTAGCTAAGTGGACCGGTGAGACAAAAGAGAAAGCCGTAGCTTCGTTACGTGAAGCGCTTGGGCTTCAGGGTGACAGCGCGGCGACCGACCCCACTTTAAAACTCTCGCCGGAGGAACGTGCCCGTTCCGGACCATTGAAACCCGTGTTTGAAGCTATTGATACCGTTAAAGCGAAGTCTGGTGAAAAAATAACAAACATAGCTGGAGGTGCCTGTACACTTTATGATGGAGCCAGGGTTATTACTTTTGCCGAGAAAGCTAAAAAGATCGCCGCCTATGCCGCCTTTGCTATGCTTTTTCTAAACCTAGCGGATAAAATTAAAGCTGGCGACAATCCAGATCCAGATGTAGTAGCTCAGGCGGGTCGTCAATTGACGGATTATCAGACGAATAAAACCAATGCCGACGGTACTCCAAATGTTTATTACGGCAAATCTGCAACTGATTCAATCGGTTACCAAATGGGCGCATATCAGGACGCACCAGGGACACTTTCAGCTCAAGATCAAACCTACTCAATTGGTCCTACTAATCTGCTGGCTAGTGTTCTAACCGGCGTAACTACATACCTAATTGGAGGTGGCCAAGTAGGAATATCGGCCGCTCATACACTCTGTAAATTTGCTAACGACCCGAAAGTTTCAATAGCAATAAGTTGTGGTCCGGAAATAGCGGTCGCCGCTGCGACTGGAATCGAAACAGTGGGTATAGGTGCTGCCTTATCTGCATTAGAATGTGCCGTCAGAACAGGCATAACTATTTTTGCAATGAGCCAAGTACTTAGTAATTTGATAAGTAAAGCAATAGGCTTTATCGTAGCAGGTACCGAGATACCAACACTCGACGAGACAACCGTCGGACCACCCGCCGGAAATGCTATTTACAATGGTACTGCAACTATAGCTGGCGCTGAGTCTGCTACTTATGGCATGATGGCTGGATCAACAGCCGACATTAAACAATACGCTTTAGATACGGCGGCAATTAAAAATCAAAATGACGCGATTGCACGATATGATGCCCGAAACACGCCGCTCGATATTCAAAATCAATATTCATTCCTGGGTACATTTATAAGAAGTGCTGGATTAATTAACGGTAAAAGTACATCTGTTTTGTCTTATGCCAATATTATTGCCTCTATCATTCCTAGGTCATTTGCGAGTCTATTAAGTCCCGCTTCGGCAGCATCTAATATTACAGCAGCGGAGGCGAAAGCAAATCTTTATAATAATCAGTGTCAGGATCAAAGCCTAAAAAGCATAGGTGTTGACGGAAATGCATTTTGTATACCATCGTTTGTTATGAGTAAGAGCGAACTTAATGCCAACGGCAACAATGTTCTTGATGCTATGATTAACAGTCATAATATCGACTCAATTACTGGCGATGCTATACCTGGGTCAGACTACCAAAAATATTTAGATAATTGCCCAAACAGGGTTGACCCACTAGGTGAGACTCCGGCTTCCATCGCTGACGATGATTACGAATGGAAGGTTGGATTGCGCTGTACTGAAAAATCAGCCCTGTTGAGTAACTTTAGAGACTACACAATGGATAAATCAATTAACGATACAATGGATGAATAATGAAAAGCTTATTTAGATTATTATCATGGTCACGATTAATAGTTTTTTCTTGTTTATTCAGTTTAGTAATTACACCAATCGCTAACGCAACCAGCGGAACATACGACCCAAGTTTTTATTCTAGCAACAATATCTTTTTCTATAACCCAACCGATACGGGCTGTGTAGATGTCACAGCGAGTATCGTTACGTCGCCAAGCAGTAAAGGCAATCAAGAGGCGGCTGCTAAATTCTTTACATCAACAAACTTTTTAGGTAACGGTGATAAACCAATGAATGCCGTTCAGATGGCGGCTATCATGGGTAATATTCAACAGGAATCAGGTTTTAATCCAAGCGCCGGACTGGGCGGGTCGCACACTGGCATTATCCAGTGGAATTCGCCTGGCCGATGGAATAGTATAGCGGATCCAAAAACAGACCTTAATAACCAACTTAATTTTATAAAAACCGAGCTAGACGGTGGGTATAAGGGTAGTCTTAGCGAGTTTTGGAGTGCATCAGCCCCAGCTGATTTAAATAAAGCGACCTTTGCAATAACTAGAAATTACGAAGTTGCGATTAAAGGTAGCGTAACTATACCTACGTCATGGACTGATGATGCAACTGCTACTAGTGGGCTACAGGATTGGACGAAGCGAATTGCTTATGCTCAAACCGCCTACAATACCTACGGAAACCTTGCGGGATCAAGTTACACACCTGGGGCTAGATGTGCAGCTGTCGGTTCCGGCAATTTAGTGACTGGCGGTATGACACTTGATAAAGGAACTGCTTTTATGAACGAGTATAAAAGCCTGCAGCCCACAAATTGGCCCCGCGGTACAGCAGGTACGCCATATGACATTAACGGCACAAGTTGTTCGGGTGGATCACTTGCGAACTGTGTGGCCTTATCGCAATATTTTATCAATCGATATACGACTAAAAAGTACGTGCACACCTCTGATGGCCGCGGGGTTGTTAAAGATTTATTAGCTCTCGGCTTTACCGATGGTGGCCACACACCAAAGGCTTATGCAATATTTAGTCGAGGCAGCGGAAGCTACGGTCACACCGGAGTTGTTTTAGGTATCGATACCACAAGAGGTACAATACTTATCGGTGAGGCTTCGTGTGGAGATCCTCTAAGTTGGGTTGGCGCCCACATGTATAGCCTAAGTAAATTCTCTAGTAGTGATTATACCTACGCATATACCGATAGTTTATTAAAGGGAGGTGTTTTGCAATAATGATTCAATTAAATAAAAAGCAGATACTTATAATTATCTCGATCGGCTTATTGTTTATAGCTCTATTTATTGCTCTGTATTTCTTCACTAGACCCGTAAGTAAATATGGTAACGGTATAAATATTAGTGGTTATGATAAATATATTCCTAATCTACCAGCTGATAGACGAGATTCTATAGATACTGCTTTATATAAAATTACAAAAAATAATTCTAATAATTCCAATGTAAGTATTAAAGACGCAATAATAAGAGGCGACTCTGTTACATATAATTATGACAAACCCACGAACGTTAACTCTGGTTCGTTTATAGTTGATATGCAAAGCATTAAACAATCCTATCTAATAACCTACGAGTGGTCATCGGATGTCAATAATGCTAGTCTGTCTGGCTATAGCGTCGCGGCGGCATGCTTACCAGCTAATAAACTTATATATGGTGATTTTAGTTGTAAAGATGATTTCTCTAGTCCTACAAACAACTCGAGCCGCGATCCCATATTAGATTATTTACCGTACACAACTTTTAATTATGTCGTAACCGCAACTACGAACACTCCAAATAAAGTTGAGCTTGATGCTAACATTATCCTTTATTCATCAGATACGATTGATGGTAATAGAGATAGCTCGATTAATAAATACGAGTCCGAGATTACAGATTGGATAAAATCTAAGGGCTTAAATCCTAATAATTATCTTATTAATTATTCGATTAGCGGTTAAATTACTATAATTTTATAATAGTTACTTCCTTTTTACCGACATCTGGTAATTTTACAGAGCTAATAATAGTTTGGTTATCGGTTATTAGTAATTGATTTTGCCTATTATCATCAAGTTCCGAAAAAACATCATCCAGTAGAATAATAGGTTTAATGTCAGTTATTTGTTGAATAATATCTACTTCTAAAAACTTCAAAGCTAGTACAATACTGCGTACCTCACCGCGTGAGGCGACCGCTAAGGCCTCGGTGTAGTTATACTTAAATATCACATCGTGTCGGTGTGGGCCAATACTCGTAAAGCCGATTATTTTATCTTTTTCAATATGGGCGTGATATTCGGATAATAATTTTTGTTTAATATCACCAATAATAGTGTGTGAATAATGCATTGATACAATATCGTTCGAATTGGCGATTTTATTATAATAATCATTCAGCTGACTATTTAATTTTTCGATAAAAATAATTCGTTGTTCAATAATATATGAACCGTATTCACTAAGTGCAATATTCCAGACAAATAAGTCGTCGTTGGATATATATTTATTTTTAAGTAAACTGTTACGTTGCCGCAATGCCCGTTCGTATTTATGTAAGGAGGTTTTATATTGTGGATTAAGCTGGCTAATAAATCGATCAATAAATTGGCGGCGCCTAGTAGGGGAGCCATGTAATAATCGTAAGTCATCTGGCTCAAATAAAACAACCGGGTGTTGGTGTTTTGGAATGAGCCGATAATTCACTTTATCGTCAATTACAAATTGCTTACGACCGGTTGTCCTTGAGGGATCAAATTTAATTGTTCGGCTGTTATCGTCGTCGAATTCAACATTAATACTCCACCAAGGTTTATCGTGGCGTAATATTTCACTGTCGCTGCCTTTAAACGAACTACCTTGCAGACTAATATACAGTGATTCAAGTAGCGATGTTTTACCACTACCATTACTACCGGTAATAACTGTTACGGTAGGTGAAAGCTTGATCGTCAGATTATCGTGTGATCGAATATTCTGGACTGTTAATTTGGTGACCACCGCCATAATTAACTAACTTTTAAGTGGCATAATAATATGGTAATAATTAGTGTTTTTATCAGCCGACTTTAAAACACAAGGCGCTAGCTTACCGCTAAAACTAAACAAAACACTGTCGCCATCAATCACCGAAAGGGCTTCATTTAAATAACGTGAATTAAGAGTTACTTGGCCATCGCCAGCGACATCAGCACTAGCCTCAGATGTGTTTTCACCAAGTTGTGAAGCAATTGAATGAATTGAGATACTTTTTTTAGCTTCATCAGCAGTTAAGGTGATACTACCACCAGATTCACGCGCAAATAAACCTGCAATTTTAGTAATTCTAACAAAATCAGATTTATCAATCGTAATATTCGTACTAGTTGTTTTTGGCACTAATTGGCGATAGTCTGGAAAGTTACCATCAATTAAACGGCTAATAACTTCCGTGTCATTAATCCTAAAACGAACTTGAGTTTCATCAAATAAAATATCGATTTCTTGACTGTCATCAGTAATACTACGCAAAACTTCTTGTAATGTCTGCGTTGGTATAATCGCCGAAACTTCACTTTTTGTATCAATTAATTTGCGTTCTGATAGGCGATAACCATCAGTCGCGGCTAGGATTAATTGACCTTCGTGTGAATGCCAATAAACACCAGTTAAAACCGGGCGAGTTGAATCATTACTCGTCGTAATAATTGTTTGTGAAACCGCTTGTTTAAAATCTTCGGTTTTAATATTGTAACTAATTGATGATTCTTCAGAAATTGTTGGTAATTCTGGAAAGTCATCAGCAATCACACCGTTAATAATTGAGGTATACTTGCCACTTTTAATATGTAGGTTACTACCAACGACTTTTAAATCAACCGATTCTTTTGGAAGGTTAGAAATAAACTCAGAAATAAGGCGAGCGGGGACTGTGATAGCACCCGGTTTAAGTACTTTTGCACCAATATACTGCGTGGTGGCAATCTCTAAATTAGTAGCGGCTACAAGTAAACGATTACTGTCAGTTCGAAGTAATATATTACCTAAAATTGGAAGTTGGGTTTTACTACTAGCAACTCGTCCAACGGCTGAAAGTGCTTTTGCAAGGTTATCTTGGGTGACTGAAAGTTCCATTGTTATTATTGTTACCTTTCTTTAAATTCTTTTTAGGGCTCTTAATAATAGGGCTTGTGGATAATAGGTATAACTATCATTTAACAGATTAAAAATGTAGTTTTTTAGTGTGTATAATTGGTCGGCAAACGTGGTTAAAAATAGGTTACAAACTTGTAGTTGTACGTTGATTGATGGTTGGTATTGATAGTGGGTTATGGTAGTAGGGGATGAAATATCACTGTTTGTAAACCGGTTATTAGACTGCCTGTACACATTTTTTACCCAGGCATAAAGTATAGTATTATGCATATAATTTCTCCCGGATTGAGGCGACTTGTTCACGGACTAAATAATCTAATTTAATTGCCTTTTCAATCTTTTCAACTGAGTGAATAGCAGTCGTGTGATCTTTTCGTCCTAATTCATCGGCGATTTTTGGAAAGCTCATATGTAGTTCACTGCGAAGTAGGTACATCGCAATTTGCCTAGGTACCACAATATGTTTATCACGTTTTGGACTACAAACTTCTTCAACTTTGAGCTGGAAGTGTTTAGCAGTTTTTTCAACAATTTGCTTGCTAGTGATGTATTGAGGGCGTGAATGACGAACATTCCCAAGAAGACCTTCAGCGGTTGAGATATCTGGGCTGATACCACGCATTTCGGCGTAGGCTAATAATTGATTTAAAGCGCCTTCAAGTTCACGAATATTAGTTTTTATATTGTTAGCTAGGTATTCGACAGTTTCTTGACCGAGTTCAATACCTGATAATGACGCCTTAGCTTTTAAGATTGCGCATCGTGTTTCAAAATCAGGCATCTGAATATCAATTGACATACCCATTTCAAAACGGCTACGTAGACGTTCAGTTAAGGTTGGAATGCTTTTTGGTGGCTTATCACTACTGATGATAATCTGTTTATTATTTTGGTGTAGGTGATTAAAGGTGTGAAAGAACTCTTCCTGAGTTTTTTCTTTACCGGCAATAAATTGCATATCATCAACAATCAACACATCAACATTGCGATATTTCTCGGAAAAACCTTTTTTCTTGAAACGAATACTGTCTAGAAACTCACTCACAAATGTTTCACTGCTGATGTATAAAACCCTGGTGCCTGGTTGGTTTTTAACAATCTCATTACCAATTGCTTGCATTAAGTGAGTTTTACCAAGGCCAACACCACCATATAGATAGATTGGATTATATTTAACACCCGGGTTAGCTGCGACAGCCTGAGAAGCGGTATAGGCTAGGTCATTACTTGATCCAACAATAAAACTATCGAATGTATAACGAGGATTAAGACCACCAGCTGTAAGTGGTGATTTTGTTTGATATGCGGTTGAATTGCTTGATGGTAATAAACTTTCGGCAGTTTGAGTTTGATCACTGCGGTTTACAGTCGTTTCACGATTAATATGGGTGCGTTTGCCGGTTGCGGTAATTGTGTAGTTGATTCGCTTTGGGCTAACACCGTTTTTGGCGAGGATTTCGAGGATTTGATCATTGAACTTTACTTCAAACTGTTTCTTCGCAAAGATATTAGGAACCGAGATAGTTACGCCGGATTCATCATTATTAACAAGTTCGGTGTTTTTAAACCAGGTAGTAAACGTCGCATGCGAGACTGATAACTCGATTTCCCCAAGGACACTTTGCCACAATGCGTGATGCATATCGATTAAACACTCCCTTAAAAACACACTTTATTAACATCAACTATACTAGAGTAAAATGTTTTCCACAACCACAAGACGATAGTTAAAAAGCGAGGCTAAATAGAGGTACCGGTTATACACAATATAGATTGACCACTGTAAATATGTGGATAAAGTCGATGTAACTGTGGATAAAAATACATAGGCATATAATCCTTCGGTGTAAAATTCAAGACTTATCTTGTAAAAAGAGGTCGTTTTAGGTAAGATGTATAGGATATGCCAAAGCGAACATTCCAACCACACACCCGTCATCGTGCCAAGACTCACGGTTTTCGTGCACGTATCGCTACTAAAGCGGGACGCGCTGTTATTAAACGACGCCGCATCAAGGGCCGATCTAGACTGACAGTCTAGGTAATAATTACACCGCCGGTAACGTGCGGTGTTTTTTATAGGTTATAATAAAAACCAATGATTCCATTTAATAATCGCTTCCATGGCCATAGTAGTCTAAATTATGTTTATCGAAACGGACAAGTTTTTCGCTCACGTTTTGCGACATTAAAATTTAGCCCAAATTCGAAGCGTAGTATGTCTCGTATTGCAGTGGTGGTTGGCAAAAAAGTTATTAAAAGTGCCGTGTCGCGTAATCGGATTCGTCGTCGAACCTATGAACATATCCGTCAAAAAATGCCACAATTTAACAATAACTACGACTTAATAATCATTGTTTCGTCAAGTGAGCTTATGACGATGCCAGCGCCGGAATTTATGGTCCAAATTGATCAGCTACTTGACCAAGCTAAACTGTATAAAACTGTTTAACTCTGGTATAATTAAGGTTAGATTAGTGAATTCGTATTATTTTTGGAGCCTTTAACTAAGTGAATATTTTTGACATCTTTATAATAAAGCCGATTTTTAACCTGCTAATCGGGCTTTATAGTTTAATTCCTGGTGGCGACTTCGGGCTTTCCGTTATTATCTTTACGATTATTGTTCGAATGCTTTTGTGGCCACTGTTAAAACGCCAGTTGCATCAAGTTACCGCGATGCGCAAAATGCAGCCAGAACTGAACAGAATCAAAAAAGAGACAAAGGGAAACAAGCAGCTTGAATCGATGCAAATGATGGAGCTGTATAAAAAACACGGCGTAAATCCATTTCGCTCAATTGGTATTTTATTAATTCAATTACCGATTTTTATCGCACTTTATCAGGTTATTCAGATATTTACACTTCACCGTGACCAAGTGGCCAGCTATACCTATGGTTTTTTGCAAAATGTCGAACCAATCAATCAATTAATTCATCATCCAGAATTATTTAAAGAAAAACTATTTGGTGTTATTGATCTAACAGCACATGCCTTAGGTGGACCAAATGGTGTTAATGTTTTTCTTGTTGTCTTGGCGATTCTAGCGGCGATTACACAGTATATTATGTCCAAGCAGACCTCGCCACAAACCGGTAGCAAACGGCGCATTCGCGATATTATGGCCGAGGCGGCTGATGGCAAACAAGCCGATCAGGGCGAGATGAATGCTGTTGTTATGGGTAAAATGACCAACATTATGCCGTTTTTCATGCTATTTATTATGTTGAACCTTCCAGGTGCCCTAGCGCTGTATTATGCCGTTTCAAACATTGTTGCAGTCATCCAACAGCACTATATTTTAAAACAAGATGTTGAAGAAATGGAAGAAATGGTTGACAATGAGCCCAAGGCCATTGGAAAGAAGGCTACTGCAAAGGCCCGAGCAAAACTAGCAACCGAGGGGAATGTTATTCGTATCGTTGCCAAGGACACTAACCCGGGTAAGTTAAAAAAGAAGGGATAAGCCATGGACAGGGAAGAATCAATTAAATTTGCACACAAGTACCTAGAGGATTTATTGTCGTTCTTTGGAGCAAACATCACCGTCTCTTCAACCTGTGAAGAGGATGTAATTGAACTATCTGTCCCATCCAGCTCGCTTAACAGCTTATTAATCGGCCGCGGCGCAGAGACGCTACGGAGTATGCAATATATTGTCTCGACAGTCCTTCGTAATAAAGATGCTGAACTTACGCGTGTTAATATCGATATCGCTGACTATAAAAAGCAACGAGCCGATCGTGTTGCCGAACAAGCTCGTCAGTGGATTGAAGAAGTTCGTCGGACCGGTAATTCGTACGTGGCAAACCTTAACCCGGCTGATCGCCGGATAGTTCACCGAGTAGCTAGTGAATATAGTGACATCCATACCTTTTCAGAGGGTGAAGGTCACGACCGCAAGATTACGATTGCTCAGGCTAGTTCTTAATCGCCTTTAGATAAACTTCGTGCGTTTGTTCGGCCATGCGAAGCCACGAGTATTTTTTGAGTTGCTCGTAACCTTTTTTAATTAAATCACTACGTAAAGACTCGTTTATTAAGACATCATTAATTGCTCGTTCAATATCAACTACGTCGTAAGGATTAAAGTAGTAAGCGGCTTCACCGTACACTTCTGGCAGGCAAGTCGCGTTGCTGCTAATAACTGGCGCGCCATACCCCATCGCCTCTAATCCAGGTAGTCCAAAACCTTCCATGAGTGACGGGAATATATAGGCCGCGGCTTCTTTAAATAGCCAATCGCGCTGCGCGTTCTCGATAAAATCAGTGAACAGGATGTTTTTATAATTTTTACTATTAAAGTAGGCTTCATTTTGTAAAACACTAGCATTTTTTCGACCAACTAAGATAAGCCCCAGTTCGGGATATTTTTTAAGTAAACTTTGATGAGCCTCGGCTAAAAGGCGAATATTTTTGTAATCACTCTGTTGGCCAACGTATAGAATAAATCGCTTATACGGGTGTTTATAGGGCACAAGGGTGGTATCGACGATGTCGGCCGACTCATAGGTCACTGTGATTTTATCGGGTGAAACGTGCGAAAATTTGATTAAATCGTTTTTGGTATATTCGGAAGGGGTAATAATCTGATTGTTAGACTTGGCGACAGACTTAAAGACGAATCGGCCAACCAACTGCTTAGCGTGGTAGATCAGCCAGTTTTTATCAGAGTTGTAGGTGTTAATTAGGTTTAGGTCATGAAAGGTCGTGACTTTGGAACCCTTATATAGCACTGGTTGTTGGGGCATACAAAAATGAACTAAATCGGGCTGTAATTTATCGAGAAGTCGTTTAAAACCAAGCTGCTCACCAAAAGAGTAGTTTTTAAAATCAGCTGTCTGAACGGTGAAGTTTTTCGCAGTCGGCTGCCAAAATAGGTGGTCTTTGGTTGGTACTAACACAGTGTAATTATTAGTCTGGTCGACTTGTTGCAGATAATGCAGTAGCCGTTCGACATAAGTGCCAGTTGAAGAGTTGATGATACGGGCATCAATAACAATGTGTGACATTATTTTTCTTCCTTAATAAAGACGAATCGACTATATAGGACATAGTTCCAAATTAAGGTCGCGACGGTTGCTAGCAATTTGCCAACCAGCAATATAATCGGCTTTGACAGACTTGACGATGTTAGCAGCCATGATACACCGGCGATAATTGCCGGCTGAATTACCCACAGTCCAAATAGTGTGATGATTAAAAACAATCCGAATTGCTTTTTAGTATTACCGCCAGTGGACTTGAAGGTAAATGATCGGTTAACGAAAAAGCTAAAAACAAAAGCCGTACCGGTTGAGATGAAGTTGGCAACAAGCTTATCGACACCTAAAAAGACCAAACCAAATAAAATACCAAAATCGATTGCTGTATTGGCGCCACCAACAAGGGC